>CAZNDR010000190.1:0-7873 GCA_964571835.1 uncultured Cytophagia bacterium
TCCATTTAGCTTCTCTATGATAAGTTTGATATTAAAATCTTAGCCGGCTAAAGAAACATTGGGAAAGCCAACATCCCGACAGTGGTCCATTACTTTAATGATGATGTCATATTTTACTTTGGCGCGTGGGGATAAAATTATTTCATCAGCGTGCGGATGATCCTGCTTGATTTGTTTCAATTGGTCAACAACCGCCTTATAATCATATTTATTATTTATGTTAGCTATGGGCATAAATGTATAGCCCGGACTTTTCAGCTGAAAGCCATCTTCTTTAATGTCGAGCAAAACCAAAACGAGATCTGTTGGCCGATCTTGAATTTGACCGGAATCGCCTTTATTTATTTGAGGCAATGAAATTTCCACAATGGCTAATTGTACAAAGGCAGCCGTTAATAGCAAAAAAGGTATTAGCAACAAGAAAATATTCATTACCGGAACGATGTCGACATCGATTTCTCCGGTTTTCTTTTTTCTGCCAATTGTTTCCTTGAGATTCATGCTATTGGCCTTTTTTCATTTTTGCTGCCATCAAGTTTTTGTAGATACGAGCAATGTTTTGATTGATTTCATCAATCAATTCATTGGTTTTTTCCTGGATCATAGAATAAGCAACCATACAGGGAATGGCTGAAATGAGACCGAAAGCGGTTGTGTTTAGCGCCTGTGAAATACCGCCTGATAATAGAGTCGCTTTCATTGAGGCATCGGCAGCAGAGACAGCTTCGAAAGCACCAATGAGTCCAAAAATGGTTCCGAGCAATCCTAACAAAGTTGAGATGTTAGCGATAGTAGCTAAGTACGATGTTCGCTTTTCTAACTTAGGAATTTCAGCTAAGGCTGCTAATTCGAAGGCATTTTGAATATCAGCAGCACTGCTATTAGCCTCCTCCAGCCCCGCTCGTGTTACCCTGGGTAAAGCAGCATTGGAAACGCTGCAAAATTCAATAGCACTTTTAATATTATTATGTTGAATAAATTCTAACACACGATTTACAAAGGCGATATTATCGATACGATTTTTGCCGAGTATAAATATGGCTCTTTCAATAATGATAGCTATTCCTGCTATAAGCACTATTAAAATTGCATACATAAAAGGCCCCCCGGCTCTAAAAAATGTTACCAGATAATCCAAAATTGAAACCTCCTGTGTAATATTTTCACGGTTAATGGCTGATCTGCTGAAGTATCTTTTATTACCATTCGATCAAGTCGGTATTTTTTTTCTCCTGATTTTTTCTTACTCGTTTAATACTGCTTTTATCAACATTTCTGAAAATGTGATCAAAAAAGTGACGTTCGATCTTTAAGCCATCGACTTTGGGATCTGTTGCTTGGATGATAAAAACAGCTTGCGGCTTGGCAATTGTCCCATAAATCTCGACTTGTTTGACAAACAATTTTACAGCGTCGGATGAAATTTTTGAATCATCCTGCTGCCTTTTGGTATCAGCAGTTCTTGTCGACATTGGCTGAGCTAGTGCAGCAGCTATCGGTTTTGTCGCTGCAGGTGCTCTGCTGATCCCCATCATGGAGAACAAGATAAATAAAGAAGTCATATCAATCAATTTGAAAATCGGGCTTATCAGACGTTGGTCTTTTCTCTGGTTCATGGTGTCTTTCCTTTATTGATATGAATTGTTGGTACAAGTGTCTGCTTGTTCTGTTGTCGTGTTAGATCCGATTGCGATCCTAATCCTAAATCTATCATAAGTTGCGACATGTGTTTTTGACTGAGATCGATCCATTCATTTTGTATATTATTCTTTTTTGCATTGGTGACATTGGCTTTGTAAACATCAATCGCTTTTTGTTTGGTCGAATTTATTTGTTCATTAATCGCCTCAGAATAGGCCTGTTTTTCTTCCGAAGTATATTCAGCCGGAATCGGTGAGGCGGCTAAAACATCACCCAAGTGCTCAAAAGCTAATCCAGTTTTGTACAATGATGCAGTAGTCCAGTCAGCTACTTGATATTTGCCAGCCTCGACATATTCTTTGACGACAGTATTCAGCAAATTCACTTTTTGTTTCAGGGAGACTTCTAGTGGTGGTTCAATTTTAATGTTATTATATCGCTCAAAATAAATTTCTGCAATCATAAATTGAGCTTTGGCAGGCAGGTACTCATCGACAGCGATTTGCTGTTGCCTTAGGTCTTTAAATTTTTGGACCGTAGTCTGAAATTCAGTCAGGGCGGCAGCCTTATCATTCTGATTGTACGAAATCTCCCCCATTTTATATAAAACTTCAATGTAATCATCAGGATTTACAGCGGCGAAACGATTTGCATAATCCCTGTAAGTCTGTTTGCACTTATACCATAATTTCATCTGTTCAAAGCAGCTTGCGGCATTCATCAGGGCATTTGGCGCCAATTTTGAATCAGGGCATTGGTCGACTAATGCCATATAGTTATTTGAGGCGAGCAACCAATTTTCTTGCTTTTCATAAAGCAAGCCCAATTTCATCAGCAGTTCATCTTTGAAAGAAATATAAGGTCTCTCTTGAATCATCCGTTGATAAGCTTTAATTGCTTTATCAATTTCACCAGCGTCTTCAAACTGGTTAGCTGCCCGAAAAATTGATGCTTTAGCGATCTCTTGATCTTTTGTGCTAAAGGCGAGTTTTAAAAAATTTACAGCGGCTTGAGTCATTTTGCCTTGGTTTTTTAAATCTTCAGCGACCTTGAATTTCGCTGCTGCGACCATTTTTTTGGCACGTTCGACATATTGAGCAGAATCAGGAAAGGCATCGACTAAATTGTTGAACCATTTTTCCGATTCAGCATATTTGCCCAAATTGAGATAGCATAGTGCAACCATATTTATTGATTGAGCATAAAAAGGCGCGCTGCGATATTCGGGGCTTAAAGTGAGGATATAAATGCGAGCGGCTGGCCCCCACTCGTGCAATTCATATAGTGCCTCTCCATATTTCATCATCACTTCCAACAAATTTTTGCTCGCAGGCAATTGTCTGACATAATCGTTACAAGCTTTCAGAAGATTGAACTGTGCTTCTTTATTCACTTTAACCGCAATCGTTGGATTTCCTCCGCCGACAAAATCTTCAAGATAGTAGGTGACGGTATCTTTTGCCGGCACTTCTTTTAATAGTTGATAATAAGCCAAGATGCGATTGTAAGCAGCATCTTCCACAAATTCATTATCGCTGTAAAATGTCATCACTTTGTAGTATTCGTCAGCAGCTTTATCGTAAGCGCGAATTTCATAATAGCAATCAGCTAAATAATAATTGACTCGAGCTGCTTTGTCACTATTTCTAAACTTTCTCAAAAAGTCTTCATAATTTTGAATAGCAAGTTTATACTCCCATTGCCGATTTTTCTCTTGTGCTTTGGCCTGATAATGCGTTCCCAGTGAGTATAGCATTTCTTCAGATAATTCGACGGCATCATTGCGCGCTTTTTCATCTGCGTGATTTATTAGCCAATCGCTTTCCGGTCCATACGTTTTTACGAATAAATCCTTAGCTTCCGCAGCACGATCTTCATCCAGATCATTTTCAAAACATTGTATAATTTCCTTTTGAATTAGAGGTGCTTCGGAATAGAAAGGAAATAAGTCCAATAAAATTTGGTAAGCGCTTATAGCATCTTTGTAAAAATTTCTTTTTTTATAAATTTCACCCATTTTTTTCAAGACATCAATGGCGTAGCTTTTTGTCTCTTCCGTGCCTAACAGCTCTTTGACTTTGGTCAGACCTTCATACTCCGTGAGCGAAAGTGCTATATAGTCAATCGCCTCATTCCGAACATCCGCTTTCGTTTTTCCTAAAAGCTCCGTATTCATCGTTTCCAACAGTGAAATATCACTGATCAAGTACATAAAAGTCGAAATTGAATTAGCGTAATCATTGATATTAAAATAAGACCAACCTAATTTATAAAGCGAATAATTAAAATATGGATCGTCCCAATTTTCTAATAGGTATTTGTATTGCTCAATTGCACTGTCAAAATCTCTTATATTAAAATAATATTCTCCCAGTCGAAAATGAGCTTCCGATATTCTAGAGCTTGTCGGCGTTTCCGAAATCAACTGCTGCAAATACTCTTTTGCCTTATCTTGATTCCCTTCATCGAGATGAGAAATCGCTAGCCGATATAAAACTTTATCCTTGTACAAAATGTTCGGATATTTTTCTAGCAGCTTGTATCCAGTTTCGATAGTCTCTCTATAACTAACGCTGGGTAAAATTGGCGCACGAAATGTTTTGCCTTTTTCAAAATTTTCCAGATCACTTTCGTACTGATTCATCAACGTATTAAATTCATAGTATTCTTTGCTTGCTGTTAGTTCAGTCAATTCAAACATTAAATTGGGGACAAAAGCTTCATTTGGGTACTTGGCGATCATTTCCCGATGATGTCTAATTGTTTCATTCAAACTTGCTATATCGATTACATTTGATGTATCTTTAAGCTCATACTTTTGGGGAAATTTTGGAGTTTTTAAATTATTCGATGTCTGACCCAACAAAGCAGTAGCCATCAAAAACAGGGGAAAAAACAGAGCCAAAAGAAATCGTAAGCTAAACAATTTACAACCGGGCGATATAAACATAAGTTTTATTGATCCATATTGTTATTAATTGCCCTGAGCAGTTGACATTTCCTTTAAAAAAAGTGATCTTGATATTCCATATTCTGCATAAGCACGCCAATCTTTCCGGCGTTCTTGGCGTTCCAATAATTCTGCCATATCTTTCGTATTTTGTTTTAAAATCAGCAAATGATCCCTTTCGTTCAATAAATGGGCAATCATTTTTTCTCGGACTTCGCTGAGTTCATTTTTCTTATCTATTAAATATTCTGGTATCTCTTTATTCGGACTAATCATCGGCATAGCATCCAACAGTTTGCTTTCCTCAATTAGAATTTTTTCTTTTAGTTCTTCGATCCTATTTTGCTGCTCTTGTAAACTGGCATGCACTTTATTCAATAAGCCTGGCATGTTCTGTCTTTCCGGATAAAAATCAACGATTGTCCTATAGGCGCGCAGTGATTCATCATAATTACCCAAGGCAAGATAAGCTTGGCCTAACAAAAAATAAGATTCTTCAGCGTTGGCAGTATTGGGAAATTCCTTGACCAGTTTGTTGAGAATTTTGATGACATTTTCATAATCTTCTTTTTTTAAATATGCCCAGCCTAATCCCAATAAGGCATCCTGATAATGTTCATGATTTGGCGAGATTTTTGATAATTGATGAATAGAAGCATCAAACGCATTTAATTCAAAATAGATCAAGCCTAATGTCAGACGGGCATTATCGACTATATTGAGACGCTCACCATTGATGATAGGGAGTGAAATTATTTTTCTGAAATCGTCCACCGCGGTTGCAACATCTGAAATTTTTAAATATGACAGTGCTGTGGCATAGAGTGCACTGTCATAAAATTCACTTTTATTATTAATTTTTTTGAGAGTGCTAATGGCAATATCATAATTTTTTAGTTCATAATGGCATTTGCCGGCCAGGTAACAAGCTTCATCAAAAACAGTAGCATAATACTGAGAATTTTTTAAAATGACATAGAAGACTCTTAACGCTTGTTTGTAATTATGTTGTTGATAAAAACCTCGCTCCAGCCCCAACAGTGCCTCGCCGACATAATCACTCGTCTTATAATTTTTCAATAAATAATTAAACATGCGGATGGATGCTTCAGTCAATTCTTCCTGAAACAAGCATTGACCCAATAGATTGACGACCTTGTCCATTTTATCGAATTGCGGGAAAAAATCCAAAATAATAATCAACTCTTGGGCACAACTCCAATATTCACCTTTTTTAAAAAGCCCTTCACTCCGGCTTAGAATTTTATTGGCAGCGACAAGCCTGCCTCTTTCCTCACGCTCATTCAACTGAGAAACATCTGAGTTTTGAACCTGACCAAAAACGAACGTGGAATTGACTAAAACCAATAAAATTACTGCCAGCAGACTGACATGTGAGGTGATGGCATTCTGTCTTTCGATATATCGGTAGATTTTAGCAATCAACATAATCATCTATTGTGGCTTTTTTTCGGATTCGGACTTTTTCTTTTCCAGTTCATCTTTCATTTTTTGCAGCTCGTCTTTGACATTCTGTCGCTTTTTCTTTATGGCTTCTAATTTTTTCAGCTCTTCTTCCTGCCTTTTTCGCTTCAGCTTGGCTGCTTTATCAAAATATTTATATAGCGAGAAGCGATGTGAGACTGCGAGCATGAATTTCCATTCAGAATAATCT
Source organism: uncultured Cytophagia bacterium (assembly GCA_964571835.1). Classification (GTDB taxonomy): domain Bacteria; phylum Zhuqueibacterota; class Zhuqueibacteria; order Thermofontimicrobiales; family Thermofontimicrobiaceae; genus CAZNDR01. Next base: position 6,267 of record CAZNDR010000190.1, read on the forward strand.
TTGTGAAAGCGATCATCAATTATTTCTTGGGAAGGATATTGTGTCAATCCAAAATCAAAGGCGAGATGAATTGTGTTATTCCAGGGCCCACGCAAGCGGACTCCTTGAGTAAGTCGCATTGAATTGCGGCTGAAGTTTACTTCGCCTGGGTTATTGAAAAAAATTTCTCCAGAATATTCTGTATATAATTGAAACGAACGAATAGAATATTTAAAACTTGCCCCGATAAACAACTGATCAATTTTTGCATAAAAATATTGATCATAAATATCGTGATCAAAGTAGCCAAAATTAAAATTCACTTTTAATGGGAGTTGAGGCATTAAAGGCAAAAAATCAAAGGATATCAGGGCATTAAGCGCCCAGCCAGGTTTGTCGCTTGAAAATACCTCATAAGGAACATTGGGATAGCCAGCGGTTGGGAATTTATAAACGCCTGCAATGCCAAATTTGAATACGGCCGCAGAAAGTGGTGTCATGTATTTAATCCCAATCTGCGTGTCACCAATTTTTCCCCACAGATTATGTTGATCATCTTGATATAGTACAAAATTAGCAAAACTTTCCAAATAACGAGCGACGCCAACGGTTAAATTTACATCCAGCCGATTATATTTTATTAATGCAATGGTCTGTCCTTCTTTCATAAAATCAGTCCAGCGCCCGCTCACATAGATATCAGCCGGCGAAATGGGATCAGCCTCTAAAACACGACATAAACCTTTTCCCCCGATCATTGAAATTTGACCAAAACCATCAATGGATAAAAGACAGATAATCAATACAAAGGTAAACCTTTTCAACTCAATACCTATTTTGTTCTAGTCATTTATCTTTCGCTAATTTGAATTAGGCTTGCTTTTTTCATAAATGTCATTAAATTATGGACACCTTGAATATAAAAAGCTTCTTTAATATATCAATTTTTATGCCATGAAGCTTAATTTGCCCAAAAATATGACAAAAGAGTAACTAACTGATATTTAAAGTGTTTCTTAATTTTATAATATTTCTAAAAATAAGCTGTTATGCTTCCAATTAATATAAGTGATTTAAATTGATACAGTAAAAGCGGATAAAGAGCAAAGTGAGCAAAATCCAACCAACTGAGATTTTCATTCTGAAATTTTAATTTGCCAAATTTTCCATATTTAACTGTTAATGTGTGAAACAGTTTCTCAAAAAATAGTATATTCTCTACTATTACATAGGATTTGTAACCTAGCTGATTAAGTTTAATCGAGTTGAGTTTACAGCAAACAGTAAGTTTTGCCAATAATGTGGCATTTGCAACAAGGGCATCACCTTTTGACTTCGGTCAAAGTGACATTTCAGCCTGGTCATGCTGAGTGAAGCCAAAGCATAATTCACGTTTTGCGGCATATTCAATCGATTTCACGTGCTAATAAAGCAGTTCGATTAAGACCTGATTACGCTTTAAATGGCGACAAAATTTAGTAAAAATTAACAGACAAATCAATAGAAAAAATGCAAACCTTTTTATAAATTATTTGTCTAACCAGCTGAAGTCAAGGAATGCTAAATGGATAATAATGAAGAATCGTTGGTACGAAAAGCGCAGCGCGGCAACCTAGTTGCTTTTGAAG
>CAZNDR010000191.1:0-7850 GCA_964571835.1 uncultured Cytophagia bacterium
AGGATCAGATTAGATTAAACGTGGAGAAGAGATTTTTCCAGTAGTACCCGGAGTTCGGTAATTGTTTGCGGCGCGCACCCTTCGATGCGATTATTGATGAGCAGGTAGGCAGGAATTTTTTTTTCCACCGCCAGGTTTGCCAATTTAACGACATCCCGCCTCATCTGCGGTTGTGGTTCGATAATCTTATCGAAAGGTGAAAATTTAGAGACAGTTTCTTGATACGACATGCCAAGGGGAGTGAGAATTCGTGCTACAATAAAATTGCTAGTCAGATCACTTTTTAAAAGTTGTTCAGCAATCGGTGGCATGTAGGACCAGTGATTGTAAACATGAGCGACGTTGTTTTTGGCAAGCACATCAAAATATTCTGGCCTGAGAAAATTCTTGTTTCTTATTTCCACAGAATATTGAAAATCTTTTGGCACTTCATTAAAAAAACTATCCAGCGCAGTAATAAAATTGGCAAAAGACAAATCGTCTTGTCTGATGTATTGAAACTCAAAAATAAAAGGGCCGGTGTGCTCATGAAAAACATGTTGGTAAGGTTTGAGCACCCGCTCAGTAAATTTCTGAGGATTCAAAAAGTCGGGATTGATTTGTCCTTTCAATTGGCCATAGCGGGGTTGATTGGCAAATCGTATGATGGTCAGCGTTTCCCAAACTTTGCTGCATGTTTTAAAGTGTGGTGGCAGTTGGGCGGCGTAGGTGGTCAATAGCTGATCACTGGGAGGTTGATAAAAAAACAAATCCATGCCCACCGTAGAGAAACGCTCATCGGTGGCATATTCTGCCAAACACTCTTTTTTGAAGCGACTTTCTCTATAATCTTTGAAATAGACAATACCCTTCCAGCCTTCATACGCCCAGGAAGAGGTACCGAAATGGATAAAGCTTTTATAATCGATTAAATTCATTTTTTATCTGGGAAAAATAATTTCCACCGCGTTATCTATCGTATCAACAAGATGAATGACCAGCTCTTTATGGACAAAAGCCTGCAACTCAAATAAATCTTTTTCGTTTTTTTGTGGCAGGATAATTTCTTTTATGCCGGCGCGCCGGGCAGCGAGCAGCTTTTCTTTGACACCTCCCACGGGAAGAACTTTGCCACGCAACGTAATCTCTCCAGTCATAGCGATTTTTTTATGAATCCGCTGATTCTTTAAAAGTGAGATTAAGGCAATTACCATGGTGATACCGGCAGAGGGTCCATCCTTAGGAATAGCCGCAGCCGGGACATGGATATGAAATTGTTCATTTTCGAGCTGCTGCCGGCTAATGCCGAGTTTCTGATATTTTGCTCGAACAAAAGTTAAAGCAGCTTGTGCCGATTCCTTCATCACCTCGCCCATTTGGCCAGTCAGCACCAATCCTTTCTCTCCTTTTACATGAGTGCATTCGACGAACAGAATGTCACCACCAAATGGCGTCCAGGCTAACCCGGTTGCTATGCCGGGTTCGTTTGCCCGGTCGGCAATTTCTGAATAGAATTTTTCTGGGCCAAGAAATTCCGATAAATTCTTGGTGCTGACAATCACTTTTTCTGATCCACCGCAGGCAATTTTTTTGGCAACTTTGCGGCAAATTTTGGCAATCTCCCTCTCTAAATTTCTCAATCCCGCTTCACGGGTAAAATCAGAGATGATGGCTTTAATGGCGCTTTTGTGAAAATACAAATATTTTTTCGATAAGCCATGACCGGCGAGCTGTTTGGGAATCAAATATAAAAAGGCGATATCAATTTTCTCTTCAATAGTATATCCGGGTATTTCCAGCACTTCCAGACGATCTTTCAAAGCAGGAGGAATCGGATCGGTATAATTGGCGGTAGTGATAAATAGCACCTTAGAAAGATCAAATGGCAGATCAAGATAATGATCGGAGAAGGAAAAATTCTGCTCCGGATCCAATACTTCGAGCAGCGCTGAAGATGGATCACCACGGAAGTCCTGCCCGATTTTATCTACTTCATCAAGCATAAAAACTGGATTGTTGTAGCCGGCATTTTTGATTCCCTGAATAATTCGGCCGGGCAGCGCGCCGATATAAGTGCGGCGATGGCCTCTGATCTCCGCTTCGTCCCGCACACCACCCAAAGAAAGACGAACAAATTTGCGGTTCAACGCGCGGGCGATCGAACGCCCCAGCGATGTCTTGCCAACGCCAGGCGGTCCGGTTAAACAAAGAATGGGTCCTTTCATATCCTGCTTTAATTTGCGAACAGCCAAGTATTCCAAAATTCTTTCTTTCACTTTTACCAGATCGAAATGATCTTCATTGAGTATCTTTTCCGCTTCAGCAATGTTTAGGTTGTCTGCTGTGGATTTGCTCCAGGGGAGATTTACTACCCAATCCAAATAGGTGCGGGAGACGGTAAATTCAGCCGAGCCGTGCTGCATTTTTGCCAGTCGATCGACCTCTCGCAAAGCTTGCTTTTCAATTTCTGTGGGCATAGAAGCTTCTTTGATTTTTTGCAGCAGTTCATTTATTTCGGAAGTTCGATCGTCTATTTCCCCCAGTTCACGCTGAATGGCGCGCAATTGTTCGCGCAGAAAAAACTCACGTTGATTCTTACCCAGTTCAGTTTGCACTTCAGTTTGGATTTTTGAGCCAACCTCTAAAACTTGAATTTCCCGATTGATAAAAACGGTCAATTTTTTGAGCCGTTCTTGAATGTCGAGCAATTCAAGGATTTCCTGTTTTTCATTAAGCGATACGTTTAAATTGGAAACCAACAGATCCGCCAGCCGGCCTGGATCATCCATATTCATCACAGCAATTTGCAGCTCTTCAGAAATAGTTGGCAACAGCGTCATGATTTTTTGGAATTGATTGACAATGTTCCGCGTCATCGCCTCAACTTCCAAATTGGCTTCACCTGAATCGTACAGCGGTTTTACGTTCGCTTTAAAATAGGGCTCCTGTTGGGTGAACCGGCTAATCTTGATGCGAGAGAGCCCTTGAACTAAAATCCGAGTGCTGTTATCTGGGAAGCGCAGCGTTTTTAAAATAAAAGCAGCAGTGCCAAAACGGAATAATGCTTTCTTATCCGGATCTTCATTTCCAGGTTCTTTTTGGGCTACCAGTCCAATTATTTTTAATTCGCTCATCGCATCTTCAATCATTTTTAAAGATTTGGCACGAGCAATGATAAGCGGAGAGACCATGTGAGGGAAAACGACAAAATCACGCAATGGCAAAATCGGCATGTTCACAGGAATTTTGACTTGATTGGCATCTTCAATATCACGCAGTCTAGCAAAGTCTCTAGTGTACACGGACAACACTCCTAACAAAAGAATTATCCTTTTGGTTTTGCCATCAATATAAACAACTTTTTGCCGAGATACAAATAAATAAAAATTAAATTTTTATAAAATTTGCTGCGCAGCCAAAAGCTATTTTTCTTTTAAGAGTTTTTTGAAATTCTCATCGGTTCCAACACCAACCAAGATGTCACTATCTTTAATGATATGATCGGCACGCGGCACGATGACTATATTTTCCGGAACTAGTTCTTTGATGATAATTATCTGGACCCCATACTTATTAGCAATGTCTAGTTCTCTCAGCGATTGGCCGAGAAAGGAATTGGGCGGCGCAAATTCAAGAATGGAGACGCCGGGGCTCAAAGGAATAGCATCGAGCACATTAATATTTTCCAGACTTTTAGCCAAACGGAACGCCACATCGCGTTCAGGGAAAATGACCTGCGTCGCGCCGATACGATCCAAAATTTTGCCGTGATCCTCGGTTGAGGCTTTGGCAATTATTTCCCCGACACCAAGTTCTTTCAGGTACAGCGTGACCAATATGCTGGCGTCCATCTGGTCGCCAAGGCTGACAATGACCACGTCAAAATCAGTGATGCCGATGTTTTCCAGAGTCTCTTTATCCCGGGCATCAGCAACGACGGCTTTGGCAGCAAAATTTTTTACCTTATCAATTTTTATTTCATTTATATCAATAGCCATGACCTGAAAATTGCGCTCAGCAAGATATCTGGTCAGATATTCTCCAAAAGTACTTAATCCAATGATGGCAAAGTTCCTCATAATAATCCTTTAATTTTAGCCAATAAGAATTTTTTCCTCTGCATATTTAAAGCGGTTTTTTTTCTTTTTTCCCATGGCGATTGCAATAGTAAGCGGACCAAGTCGGCCGATAAACATCGTCGCGATAATGATAACTTTGCCAGCCGTAGACAGGCTCGCGGTTATGCCCGTAGAAAGCCCAACTGTGCCAAATGCTGAAACCGCCTCGTAAAGACATTCGAGAAACAAACCTCTGCTTTTCAGATGGGATAGGCCGCCCAATTCTGTAGTCATTAATAGCATGGTAGCAGACACGATAATAAACATGGAAAAAAAAGTAACCGAAATAGCTCGCGACACCACCACTTCGGAAATCTTTCGATTAGCAAGATTGACATCGTCCTGGTTGTTGAACCGAGCACGAAACATGGCAGCCACAATGCTGGCCGTGGTCGTTTTGATGCCACCGCCAGACGAACCAGGACTAGCGCCAATAAACATAAGAATAATCATAAAAAATAAAGTTGAGTTGGTAAGACTCGAAATATCAACCGAATTAAACCCTGCCGTGCGGCAGGTTACTGATTGAAAAAAAGAGATAAAAAATCTATTTTTCCAGGATTGTGATGATAGCACATTGCTGTATTCAAAGATCAGGAAAATTGTCAATCCGCTAATTATCAGAATGCCGGAGGTAACCAAAACCGTTTTTGAATGAAAGGAAAAAATGTTTTGCGGCCGATTTTTTCTCTTAAAAAAATAATTTCGTAATTCGAATAAAACGATGAAGCCAAGTCCGCCGGCGACAATTAAAAATATTATTGTCAAGTTAATGATCGGATCACTCTGATAACCAATAAAACTGTTTTGAAAAAGAGAAAAGCCAGCATTGCAAAATGCAGAAATAGCATGAAAGATGCCACTATAACAGGCTTGCTTAAAAGCCAGGTGGTCCATAAACCTGAAGGTGAGAAGCGATGCACCGATTGCTTCTATTATAAAAGTAAACAGAAAAATCGACTTCAATAATTCAGGTAGATTTCTGCTCGGTAGCTGCGTGAAAGTTTCTTGCATAATTTCCCGATCGGAAATGGAAAATTTTCCTATGACCAGAAAAATAAAAAAAGTGGAAAAGGTCAGTATTCCAATTCCGCCTAACTGTATGAGCAGCAGAACAGTGATCTGACCAAACAGGCTAAGTTTGGTCCCAGTATCGATAACGGTCAATCCAGTGACGCAGGTGGCAGACGTGGCCATAAAAAGCGCGTCGATAAACGAAAGCCTTTGTCCTGTAGCCGCCTGAGGCAACATCAACAAAATTAAGCCTAATAAAATAAGTCCGGCAAAGCTCATTATGAGAATCCGAGACGAGTTCCAAAATTTGGTTTTCGCTTCTTGTAGCATCATAATAATAAGCAGCTAATCCTTTAAAGTGATTAAGTAAGTTTCTGGTGTGGTTATCTTCCCTGCCAGGCGACCTTGAAATTAGCCAGCGCTCAAACAAATCTAACAGGAGAATATGTAACTCAGTCGATCAAGTTTGCAGCGTCGTTTTTCACTTACGCAAGCTGGCCACGATTGATAGCCAGCCACACCCGGATTTTAGTTAATTGATCCAATGAGGTTATATAAAACCAGTGGCTGCCTTTTTGTTGCTGCGTTTAGCCAATGATCTCAGTCTTTCCACGTCTTTTTCCTTACCAGCAGCAACAAGAATATAGCCTTTTTCAGAAATTTTATTCGGACTGGGCATTTCATTTTGTTGTCCAATTTCTGTCAATTCTTCTTGACAGCACGTATAGTGATAGGCTATTCAACACGTAGACTGATGACGCTAATGGATCTCCCACTAAATTCTTCTGAAACTGGAACAAAATCGATCTTGAATTCTCGGAGAAGTGGTATTACGCTGCGGCGTTTTTCCATGCTCAAGTCGCTAACATATTTTACACCCACCATGTCGTGTTTGAGATTGATCACAGTTCATTTTACAGATTCAGCCATATCATGTAAAAATTAAGTTTCATATTTATCAATGGCTTTAGCAAAACTGTTGTATAATCGATTTGACTGCCAAGCATATCATTGGTCTTGCCAATAGAGTGGCATGTGCACAAGTCGAACCTCACCCTTTCCCGATTTATCAGGACTCAGGGTGACAGTTCAGCAAAGTTATGCTGAGCCTTATCGAAGCATTACTCACCTTTTGCTACACACTCACTCGATATTAACGAGCCAAGGCCATAATCATAAATTTTAAGAAAGCCATGTTCTCAATTCGGGCAGAAATATAATAATTAATTCAATAAAAATAAAGAAATTTTTTCAACGGCTGAGGAATTATGTTGAACCGATAATAAAAGCAGCCTTTACCGCCAGATGTATTTTAGGCCCAAAATGAAAAGGTGGAAGTCAGTTTCAGAGGCCAGTTAAGCTGACACAATTTTGATTATGCCAGCAAATTGTTGTCGCGGGAAAAAAGAATATTGCCTGGCGTTTCAGCAAGCAAAACCTAAACCAGGCCGGAAGGCGCATTAGGCGGTAAAAAGAGGTTCCAGATGACGAACCCGGCAGGGTAAGCCACCGTTTTGGAATTCACAGTCATTCCAGTAAAAGCATTTTACCGAGCAGATAATATTACTCTCATTTTCCAGATGTTTGGGATAATGTTGAGCTGTGCTTTGAATTTTTCTTCGCAACTGCCAATTTTTTAAAAACGCCTCGACCCTTGGCTTTTTGAACAATTTTAAAGTGATGATCCGAGCCAGACTTCTTGCTGCGGGAGAAAAAGGATTTTCCAACATGAAGGGACGCATCTGCTTGATTGATTTTCTCATATTTTCATCATATTCCACATAACCAGCATAGTCGAGATCGACCGATAATAATTCAGCGACAGCCGTTTTAATCGCCATCCCTTCTTTGATTTCATCCGGCTCCATGACCATATTCAAGATAAGTCGCGGCTTAAAATCAAGCAAAATTGATTCAATACGGGCAGCAATTTCCTGGCTGGAGCTTTTTGCTTTTTGCAATAATTTTTCGATCGGAGCATTGAATTGAATGAGGTTACTGTCGCCATCTGTTTCGAGCAGTGAGAGTATCTCTACTTCATTTCTTAATGCCCGCTGAATTTTTCGCAATAAGCACAATTTGAGAAAATCAAACGCTTCTTGAATAGCCATTGGCTCAGGAGTGGTCACAATAATTTTTTCGTCAACCGAAAGAAAAAAATCGATGACATTGTAGGATGTCCCAGCGCCGAGGTCCATGATAATATCATCGGCAGGCAGATCGCGTAGTTCTTTAATCAAACGTTGCTTCTGCGAATATTTCGGATTGGCTATTCCCAACGTTCCACATGCTCCGCTAATCAACTTGAGATTTTCAATCGGCGAATCCAAAATGATATCTTCCAGCGTCTCGCGGCTCATGGTGTAATAATCGAGAAAGGTGTATTTCGGCTCCAAAATCCCCAGGCAGGTATGAAGGTTTGCGCCGCCAAAATCGCCATCGACTAAAATAACTTCTCTTCCCATAGCAGCCAGCCCAATTCCCAATGATGCACAAAGCACTGTTTTGCCGACGCCCCCTTTTCCGCTGCCGATTGCAATAATTTTCCTGTCCGACTTTTGTAACGGCGCCGCGGCAAAAAGTTTTTTAATCTGCGCGATATGCTCTGCTTTTATCCAATCTTCTTCTTGATCAATCCAGACATAATCATTAAGAGTAAATTTGCCCTTTCGTACCAGCGTTCTCAATTCGGTAGAAGTCAAGGGTCCGTATTGTCTCTCATTGACACGAACCATTAAG
>CAZNDR010000192.1:0-7849 GCA_964571835.1 uncultured Cytophagia bacterium
TTTATGGAGTGAATTGACTGAGTCAATTCATGCAGTGACGCAGTCACTGCATGCCACCATTTTTCAGTGACTTCATAGCTGCAGAATAACTTTATTTTAGAAATTTGGGTAATAATTTTTCAACTGGTTATTCATATTCGATGATGAAGACCAAACAAATCGAGTTCGTTTTTGCCTTCAGAATAGGAGGAAAAATTTTATAGAGAAAATTAAGTTTTATTTTCAGCAAAAAAAAGTGAATCAAAAAGCCTTTGCTGCCGTATGAGAAAGGAGCTTTTTTAGAATCATATTGAATTAAACGATTAAATTGAAAATTGTCTCTTAAAATTGTTTTCAATAAATGAAAGATGATTTTTAAAATTTTACCGATAAGATGAGCGAGCAGAGGAATGATCTTTTCGATAATATAGTAATAGATCGAGGGCCGATGGTGAGGAAAGATCAAAAAAAAAAATTCAACTTTCGTTTGCCCAGTTCGACCGATCAAATTACCAAAACAGTAAGGCAATTTGATGAATTGTTGGAACATTCGAATTGTTGTACGTCGCGGGAGAAAAGCGAATTGTCGACGGCATTGTCCGAAGCTTTGGCTAATGCTATCATTCATGGCAATCGCATACAGCCCAATAAGACGGTTTTCGTGAGCATTACTATTTTTTTGAATAGAATCGAAATAATGGTCAGGGATGAAGGCGAAGGATTTGATCCGGCAAAAATTGAGAGTCCATTGAAGCCGGAAAACTTGAAAAAGACCAACGGCCGCGGCATTTATTTGATGCGATTATTTATGGACGAAGTCAAATATAGCAGATCTAAAAAGGGCATGAAAGTAACTCTGATAAAAAATTTGCGCAAGAAATAAGTTCCCATATCTGCTGTTTCCTCCAAAACGCATGATAGTTAATAGGGTGCGGGCTCAGTAAATTTTCTCCGTTATTTACTGAGCCTTTTTTATTGCCTGATAGAATTTATGGCTGAAAAAAGTCTTTAGCTATTTCGTCTAACACTATTACGGCAATTTACATCATTCCGGGAGTGCAAAAGAAATCCTCTCTTCCATTTAATAAAAAATGGAAAAGGTGATCGAAGCAACCGCAAGCTCCTTTTCGGTTACTGCATTATCGGTTCCAATGATCCAGAGTAAAACTTGTTGCTTATTTGTTGGAAAACATGTATCTTTTACAAATTTTTGACAGAGCAAAATTTCGGAGGCGAAGGAGATGAAGATAGTGAAAGTATTGTTGTTCCTTTTTCTCTTTTGGGCAAAAATTTCTTCCAGCCAGCCAGCAAAAATATCACAGGCTATTTTTCTTTTTTCTTTTCCCGGTAAGGGTGCCTCGACTATTCAATTGAACGACGCTTTTGGTTTAGCAGTTGATCTGAACGGCTTTATTTATGTTGCTGATACCGAAAATAATCGAATTATAAAATTCAACCAAAATGGGGAAAAATTGAAAGAGATTGGCGGGTTCGGCTGGGAAACGGAGCAGTTTTACACACCTTATGATGTATGCGCCAGCTCGGCATTAGATATTTTTATTGCTGATTATAATAACCATCGCCTTCAGCGCTATGATAAGGATTTGAATTATATTTCATCGCTCTATTCGGACAGCAATTGGGATAAAGCTTTTCAATTTGCCTATCCCAAAAGTGTTACTGTCTCCATTCATGGTGACTTGTTCATTCTCGATGGTGAGAATATTCGCCTGCTCAAACTGAATTCCTTTGGTGAACCAGAAGTGAGTTTTGGGGACTACGCTGAAGGCAAAGGAAGACTAGCAGATCCGGTTCAGGTGACCATTAGCTCTAAAGACCAAATATTTGTTTCCGATCGGCAAAATAATAACGTACTGGTGTTTGATTATTTTGGTAATTATCTCACCGAAATCGGGAACGGATTTTTGAACAAGCCGCATGGTCTTTTCGTGAGCAGTTCACAATGGCTTTTTGTCGCAGATACTGGGAACAAGCGAGTGGCGGTTTTTTTGCCAGATGGCAGATTGATTTTTTCGTGGTCGATAATTGACAAATTCAATGGAGAGTTTCAATATCCAGTTGATGTGGCATCTTTCGGCAAACGGGTTTTTGTTTTAGATGAAAACCGAATTCTGGCGTTCGAGTTGAAATAATTCATGAGCAAAATCTGGCTGACATATTTTGTTTGTACAATATTACCTGTTTCAGTTGCCGCTCAATTTCAAAGTCAATACAACTTGTTTGAGAAAAGCATTATTTTGGAAATGGATAGTGCACAGGTGAATTATGCGCTGCCAGATTCGTTTTTAGTCTATCATTCGGAAAATCTGACTCAGGATGGCTCAAAGCTGATAGCTGGCATTGATTATCAAATAGATTATGTAAAAGGCAAAATTTCCTTTTTGAAACGGATTCCGGCCTCAGCCAAAATAAAGATAGACTACTGGGTTTTGCCGCTTCAGCTAAAGCAAAATTATTTCCATCGGCAAGCGCTTTTGTACAAACGCCGATCTGAAATTTATAGTAGTGCGCCACTGACAAAAACTCAATCCAGCCCAATCGCAGCTTCGCCAGCGTCCACCCTGGAGCAAAATGGCAGCCTTGTCCGGGGGATTACGCTGGGCACGAACCAAGGGATGAAGTTAGAGTCAGGCTTGCGCATGCAAATTTCTGGAAAAGTGGCTGATAAAATCGAGGTTGTTGCTGCCCTGACTGATCAAAACACGCCCATTCAGCCGGAAGGCAATACCCAATCGCTCCAAGAAATTGATAAAGTATTCGTGCAATTAAAAAGTGATTTTTTCCAGGCAACATTGGGCGATTATTATTTTGAATTAAGCGGAACTGAATTTAGCCCCTACACGAGAAAATTACAGGGCATAATGGGAACAGCACAATTAGATCAGACAACATTGACGCTTTCCGGCGCTGTTTCCAAAGGCAGGTTCACTACTAATCAGTTTTTAGGGCAGGAAGGAAATCAGGGACCTTATCAGTTGAAAGGTGATCGGGGGCAGATCGATATTATCGTTTTAGCTGGAACGGAAAAAGTCTGGATCGACGGTGATGTCATGACACGCGGTGAAGAAAATGATTACATTATTGAATACAGCAGTGGTCAAATTGAATTCACCCGGCATCGACTGATCACGGCTGATTCTCGGATCACCGTCGATTTTCAATACACCGACCTTAAATTTCAGCGCAGCTTGTACAGCTCAGACCTTACCACGCCGGCATGGAACGACAAATTAAAATTAGGCGTCCGCTATTTGCGCGAAGCCGACAATAAAGATAATCCGCTGGATTTCACTTTGACCGATAACATTCGTCAGCAGTTGGCGCGCACTGGTGATGCGGTCGACTCTGCCTCGGTGCCCGGTGTCAAATATGTTGGCGCCGGAAAGGGATATTATGTACAGGTAGATTCAGCGCACATCGTTTTTTATCGTTACGTTGGTGCTGAGACTGGTGATTATAATTTGTCGCTCAGTTATGTCGGTTCGGGAAATGGCGATTATAAAATGGTTGGTTATAATCATTTTTCGTACGTCGGTTCTGGCAAAGGCAGTTACCAGCCGATCGTTTTGATCAAACCGGCGCAAAGTCACGATTTGCTCGATGTATCGCTGGGCTACACTCCCAGCAAAAGCTTTGGAATGAATGCTGAAATGGCACTAAGCCGATTGGATTTGAATTTGTACTCTGCTGCTGATGATGGCGATAATGCGGGTTTGGCGACAACGGGCGGATTTCGTCTTCAGCCGGATTCTCTTTCGGTGCTTGGATTGGGCCTGGGAAAAATTTATATATCGGGAAAATATCGCTGCGTGCAAAACCATTTTCAGTACCTGAGTCGAACCGATGAAATCGAGAAAAATCGTAAATGGGATATCGCGGATGAGCCCTCCAATGAAGAAGCCCTTATTGAAGTGGAAGGCAACTATGAGCCGGCAAAAACGATGCGGCTTACTGGAAATTGGGGTGAAAACAGAAAGGGCGACAATTTTTTAGCGCGGCGCTGGCAAGCTGGTTCAGAAATTAATTTTCAAAAATTTCCCCACTTCAATTATTCGATTGAATCCATTCAAAGCCGAAATGCTATTTCCCATCGACAGGGCAATTGGATCCGTCAAAAAGGATTTGCCGAATACCGCGTGTGGAAAATAAAACCGACTTTCGCTTATTTAGCTGAAGAAAAAAAGGAAAACTATTCTGACTCATTGAAATTGGGGCTAAGATATTTTCAAATTACTCCCGGTCTAAAATTAGCCGATTGGCACCATGTCACTATCTCAGCGGGCTATACGAAAAGGAAGCAAGATAACTATTCAATGACAGGTTTCATTCCGGAATCTGAGGCTACCACCCAAGTAGTCTCTGTTGATTACGATGGGGTAAAAGATTTAGCTTTTTCGATGCAATACACGCATCGGGAGCGCAGTTATGCTGATTCGGTTGGTTTAAAAAAAACCGATTTGGCAGATGTCAAATTGAATTATTCACCTTTTCGGCGAGCGATAAGCACCACCTGGCATTACCAGCTTTCCAACACTCAGGTTGCCAGAGAGGAGAAAATTTACATTAAAGTCGAAAGGGGGCAGGGCAATTATCGCTTCGATGAATCGCTGAACGAATACGTCCCTGATGCGCTGACCGGCGATTATCTTTACCGGGTGCGGGCAACAGATGAATTTATTCCTGTCATAGAATTGCGCGCGAGCAGCACCATCAATTTTCAACCGGCTTTGCTCTGGCAGATAAAAAAAAACCGGCCAGAGAAATTAGCCAAGTGGAAAAGCTGGTTATCATCTTTATCCACTGAAACGGTAGCGCGGCTGGAAGAAAAAACCCGAGATGAGGATGTCTGGGCTATCTATCGTCTGAACTTGAGTCATTACCAGCGAGAAGAGGTTTCCATTTACGGAATAAAAAATCTACGCCAAGACATTTATTGGAATCGCAATCGCTCAAATTTTTCAGTCAGGCTGCGCTACGATGTTCGCCAGAATCTGAACAACCAGTATCTCGAAGGCGGCCAGCGGTTCCATGTTTTTGAGCGACAGATGCGAATTGATGGGCAAATTTCTAAAAAATTTAGCACACAAATCAATCTGGGAAATCGTCATGAAGAAAAATTGTACCAGATTTCGGGCCGCAGCGACAAAGATATTTTGTCCAACGAAGTCAGCGTTGATTTTTCCTATCGTCCGCGGCAGCAGCTTGAATTGGCATGTAAGGGTCAATTGACGATAGCCAAAAATCGGGCGGCGTATCCGCTTGAGGTCAATTTTTTTTCCCTCACGCCACGAGTCAATTATGCGTTTCGCGGCAAGGGCAGGGTGCGAGGTGAAGTCGAATTGAATCAGGTAGAAGTAACGCCAAAAGAAGCGATTGTGCCATACGAAATGGTATCTGGCTATCGCGGGGGCACCAATTTGCGCTGGCTGGCTTCGTTCGATTACAACGTGAGCCGATATATCCGCGCCGCCGTAAGCTGGAACGGCAGGTACGAAGAATATCTTGGTCAAGCTATTTATTGGGTGCGTGCCGAAATGCGGGCTTATTTTTAATTTTAGACCAATTTAGTCACTTTAAATTTTTTCAGAAATGAAATCATTTTTGATCAACCTTATTTTTGCTTCAATTTTGCATTGTGTCGTCTCTGCTTTTTGTCAACAGGATACAATGCGCTTCTCAATTGAAAAATGGAAGATTTCCGGCAACCATTCTTTTTCTAGCAAAGAAATAAGGAAAAATTTTAATCGAGCTGAATGTTCATTGAACGAATTGAATACCATGATAAATAATCTGCTGGTCGCTTATCAAGCCAAGGGCTATTTTTTCACAACAATTGTTTTCAACGATTCTGCTGCTGTTGGGCTGATTAAGGTTGAGGAAGGGCTCCCGCTTCAGCTTGCTTCTATTAATTTAATTGGTGCCGATTCGCTGCTCCGAATGAATTTGCTTTCTCAACTGGATTTGAGACGAAAAGATTTTCCCAGCGAGGCTATGGCCAACAACATTGAAAATCTGTTGTCGTATTTGGAAAATAATGGTTATCCTTTTAGCAAAATTTCCATTGACAGCTTAACGTTGCTGAATAATGAATCAGAAAATAAAAGCTATTTAAATTGCTTTTTGCATCTGCACAGCGGCGACTATGTGCGCATTGATTCTATTCATGTGGCAGGCAATGAAATAACCCGTACCAAGGTCATTATCCGCGAAACACGGCTGAAATATCGGACAGCTTATAATCATCAGCAAGTGTCACGTATTCCTGAGCGATTGATGAAAACCGGATATTTTGATCAAGCCGAACCAGCTGAGATTTTTATTGATAAAAATGGCCGCGGTCATCTGCTGATTAAAGTCAAAGAAGGGAATCCCAATCAGTTAGCTGCAGTCTTTGGTTATAATCCAGCGACAAGAAAAAATGAACGCGGTTACCTCACCGGGCAAATTGACGTAGGATTCACCAATCTGTTGGGAACTGGCCGCGTTATCGAAGCGTATTGGCGTAAAAAAGATCAAAAGAGTCAAGAGCTAAAATTCCGTTATGTCGAGCCGTGGATTAGAGGATTGCCGATCAATATTGGTCTCGGATTTCAGCAGACTATTCAGGACACCTCCTTTGTGCGCCGAAACTGGGGTTTGGATATCGATGTGCCATTTTCGGATATATTAACTATCAAGATCCGCGGCGGCAAAGAGACTGTCCTGCCCGACTCCATTGGACAATTATTATATCAATTACCGGCAAGCAATTCCTATTTAACAACAATCGGTTTTTTGTACGACACTCGAGACAACCGCTGGAATCCCTCTCGCGGCATTTTTTACGGCACCGAATTTGAATTTGCCAGCAAAAGCATAAACCGTTTGCCGGAAAATCTATCTGACTCAACGGTGAAGAAGGGAAGATTCCGCCGCGATCGCTGGTCGGTGGATAGTGAAATCTATTTGCCTACTTTTCGCTGGCAAACCATTCTGGTAGGCGTGCACTGGCGCCAGGTGAAATCGACGGAACAGGCTTTGTCTATTGCTGATCTGTTTCGTATGGGCGGAACAACTACGCTGCGCGGCTATCGCGAGGATGAATTTTTGGGCGAAAAAATCGCTTGGCTCAACCTGGAATATCGCTACTTGTTGGGAACAAAATCGCGAGTGTTTCTGTTTGCCGATGGCGGCTATTTCGCCCGGCGAGATAATAAGAATGAATTCCTTGAACACTATAAATTCAGTTTCGGTTTTGGCGTGCGCATCGAAACAAGACTGGGAATTATCGGTGTGGATTACGGCCTCGGCGAAGGGAGAGGGCTGACTAGCGGTCTGGTGCATGTTGGACTGATGAATAGGTTTTGAGAAGGGTGATAATTTTTAGGTCATCAATGCCCGGATGAGATGCTGATTTTTTATAAAACGCTCGACCGCTCGATGAAGAAATGACAAATCTTTGATCATTAATTTTATCTTGACTTTGCAAGACATTATCTCTATTTATCCAGCAATTTTATTAAAGCAAATAATCATCTGGTGCGGTAAAATGGACATGGTTTTTAGCCTTTTTTCTTCTGGAGTCAGTCATCATCTGAGCTTGTATGGGTCGATAGCCCTTTAATCCAGAATTCCTTTTTAATTCATTGGAGATGGTTGATTGGTGGACACCAGTCTTTTTTGCAATATTAGCTTTATTCAAGCCGCAATTCAGATACGCTTTAATTCCAACTCTCTGTTCGTAGGTCAGTTGACAATATTTCATTTTGGTGTTTCCGTTAGATAGGTGATTAATTTTAAATTGTATTATTGCTACGCAGTAATGAGGTTCCCATGCTAACAGTTGCACTTATTACTTGAACTCACGAGG
>CAZNDR010000193.1:0-7814 GCA_964571835.1 uncultured Cytophagia bacterium
TTCTATAGCACGCGGATGACGCGGATTTAGCGAATTTTCACAGATCTAATAATTTCATAGATCGGTTTTTTTATTGCCTACTGGAAATACTTTTGGTATTAGACTAAATAAGATGATTTTTACTCTCAAACATTTGGAATAAGCAATGCAACGATTCAATCGATATTATTATATTACTGCTGTGCCGATAATTTTTTCCCTGATTTTGATCAGTTGTTTACATAGTGGCACAAAATCAAAATTAGCGCGCCTTAAATACAACCATCCCGGCTTGCAAGTTGATCTTGGCGTTGGCCTCTGGGCGTGGCCTTTGCCAATGGATTTTGATAAAGACGGAGATTATGATCTGGTCGTTTCCTGCAATGATAAGCCGAACAATGGCATTTACTTTTTTGAAAATGAAGAAGGCGACGTCAAAATGCCAGTTTTTAAAGCGGCGGTTCGAGTTGGACCTGGAATTGATAATATTCAAATTTCTTATGTGGACGGCCAAGTTCATTTATTGGCACCAGCTCAGGAAATCATGAATTTCAGACAATCGGGATTTATGCAGAGACTGCAGATTTATGCCACGGAAAAAATTCATCAGGGCAAGGTCCGCGCTAATCAATGGAAGTATTGTGATTTTGAAAAAGATGATGATATGGATTTGATCGTGGGCATTCAGGATGGAGAAGATTATGGTTGGGATAATGCTTTCAACAGTTTTGGTCAATGGGTGAATGGTCCACTCCACGGTTTCGTGTATTTGCTTAAAAATGTGGGATCGACCGGACAAGCTCAATATGCTGAGCCAGTCAAAATTGAAGCTGCCGGCAAACCAATTGATGTGTACGGTATGCCGACGCCGAATCTGGCCGATTTTGATGGCGACGGCGATCTCGATCTGCTGTGCGGAGAATTTTTAGATAAATTCACTTATTTTGAAAATATCGGCTCGCGACAGGTACCTCAATATACCAATGGAAAATATCTCACTTACAATGGTCAGCCATTAACCATGGATCTGGAGATGATCGTTCCGGTAGCGCTGGATTGGGATAAAGACGGCGACATCGATTTGATGGTGGGGCAGGAAGACGGTCGAGTGGCATGGTTAGAAAATACAGGCAAATTAGAAAACAGCATCCCCCAATTTCTGCCGCCGCAATTTTTTCAGCAGGTAGCAAATGAGGTGAAATTTGGTGCTTTGGTCACGCCGTATAGTTTTGATTGGGACGGCGATAGCGATGAAGATTTGATCTGCGGTAACACTGCTGGCTATATTGGATTCATTGAAAATCTAAATGGCGGCAATCCGCCACGATGGGCAGCACCCAAATATTTGGAAGCAAATGGCCAGGTGATTCGAATTCAAGCTGGATACAATGGATCAATCCAGGGACCGTGCGAAGCAAAATGGGGCTACACCACGCTGAATGTCGCTGATTGGGATCATGATGGCTTGCCGGATATAGTGATCAATTCTATTTGGGGAATTGTTGAATGGTTCAAAAACATTGGAAGTCGCACTAAGCCAGAATTAGCCTCAGCTCAATTGGTCGAAGTCGAATGGCCAGGTGCACCGCCAAAACCAGCCTGGACCTGGTGGAAGCCGCGAGAGAAAACGTTGGCAACACAATGGCGGACTACGCCTGTGGTCATTGATTTAAACAAAGATGGGTTGAATGATTTAGTCATGTTAGACCATGAAGGCTTTTTATCGTTTTTTGAGCGAAAGCGAATGGGCAGTGAATTGAAGTTGCTGCCTGGCAAAAGAATTTTTAGAATGAAAGGCGAATCGGTTTTTAATTCCAGACATGAACCACAAAATAGCCGAAGCGGATTGTTGCAATTGAATAATGGCTTTGCCGGCAAAAGCGGACGCCGCAAATTGTGTTTTGCTGATTGGAACCGAGACGGAAAATTGGATGCGCTGGTGAACGGTGTGAATGTTAATTTTCTCCGTAATGTTTCAACAGGAAATGATACGATGGTATTTCAAGATATGGGTCAGGTTTCTGATAGCATTCTTGCTGGACACAGCACAAGTCCAACGGTGGTGGATTGGGATAAAAATGGAGTTCCCGATTTATTGATTGGGGCAGAGGATGGATTTCTGTATTATCTGAAAAATGATTACCAAGCTGAACACTAAGTACATCATTTCATAAATTCTTGTAGGATTCAATTGTCAAAATGCAGAGAAATCAAGCACCATTAAAACTGCTGAAGCAGTTATTGATTCGTCGTTTTATTTATTTTTCACCCCGCTGAAGCAGGGTGCTGTTTCAAGCGCAGATTAATATTTGTAAGAGCACACCGCTTCAGCGGGGTGACAGCAGGTTGCCGCAGGTAAAAATAACCGCTTCAGCGGTTTCCAAACGTAGTTATGTTTCAAACAATCCCGACATGAAATTATGAAATGGTGCACTAAGTTTCAGACACCAAGCTAAAAATGGTAAAAGGAACCAAATCCACCCTATTTATATTTTAAAAAAAAATTAAAATTCGTTAAGAAAACTCTTGACATTTTAGAAAAAATCTTTATATTTAGAAAAAACGATTGCGGCAAACGATTGCATGAATTTTCTGCACTGGCTCAAGCAAAGGATTTTCATGGCAGCTACTCTCAAAGATGTTGCAAAGCTTTGTGCTGTACATCCTTCTACGGTTTCTCGTGTGATACGAGGAAAAGAAAACATACCGATATCTCCTGAGACACGAGAGAAAATCCTTGAGGCAGTAAAGAACTTAAATTACCAGCCAGACCAGACTGCTCGGGCCTTGCGTCTCAAAAAAAGCAATGTGATAGGCTTAATCATTCCCAATTTTTCCAGCCCTTATTTTTCCAGCATTGCTAAGATTATGGAGCTTGAATGCTCAAAACAGGGCTATACGCTGATTGTGTGTGACACGAACGAAGAACAAGAAAAAGAAATTCGTGCCGTCAATGACCTGTCCAGTCGCGGCGTGGATGGTTTGATCATTGCACCAGTACAGGAATGTGATTATCATATCCGTGAATTGGCAATTAAAAAATTTCCATTTGTTTTGATAGATAGGTGTTTTGATAATATAGAAACTAATGCGGTTATCTGCAATGATGAAGAATCGGCTTATAATGCCGTTGTGCATTTAATAAATTTAGGACATAAAAAAATTGGTTTTATTAGTGGTCGACCCAATTTATATCCTGTAATCAAGCGATTATCGGGTTATAAAAAAGCCTTGCAAGACCATGATTTAGCTTTGCAGGAGAAATATATAGCGGGCGTAAATCCTACACTGGAAGATGCCTTTAATTCAGCGCAGCTATTACTTAATCTTCCGGTTGCACCTTCGGCTTTGATTATCTCCGGTTCTATCATTACCCTGGGCGTTTTAAAAGCTATCATAGAAAAAAAACTTGCCATTCCCAAAGATATTTCCATCATCGGTTTTACCGATACCATCTATTCTCCCTATTTAATATGTCCATTGACAACCGTTACCCATTCAATAAAAGAAATAGGCACCAAAGCTTTTGAGCTGTTGCTTCATAATATCATTAATGAAGATAATCCTAGTCATTCTAAAGTCACCATTAGAGCTGAGTTTTTTATCAGAGGTTCAACCACTCAAAACAATTCAAATTAGTATAAACTTGAGAAATCTTAATAAATATGGAGAAACGCTGTGAGAATAAGAGTATCCACTACTGCAATAATCTGGTTGCTTGCATTGCTATTTAATTCTAATTTATTTGCCGGTGTGACGGGCAAGATTACTGGTATTATCAAGGATAAGAAGACAGGTGAACCATTAATTGGCGCTAATGTTGTTGTCGAAGGTACCAATCGGGGTGCAGCGGCGGATGACAAAGGAATGTATGTGATCATTAATATGCCGCCAGGAACGTACGCGCTGCTTGTTCGCATGATGGGCTATCAGTCCACTCGAATTACAGATGTTCGCGTTTACTCTGACCGAATTGCTACCGTTGATTGCAGCCTCGACATGACCATACTTGAAGGAGAAGAAGTCTCCATCGTAGCTGGCCGAGAGCCTATCGAATTCGACCGCACCAATACCGCGGCTTATGTAAGCCAGAAAGAAATCGAATCGCTGCCTGTGCAAACGCTATCCGAAGTGATTCAACTGCAAGCAGGTGTAATCAAGGATGCTGGCGGCGGCTTGCATTTCCGAGGCGGTCGTACCCGCGAAGTTGCCTACATGATCGATGGTGTTCCAGTGACCGATAACTTCAGTCAGGGCGGGGGATCGAACGTTTCACTGGAAAACAATTTTATCAAAGAATTACAGGTTATTACCGGTACCTTTAATGCCGAATACGGGCAAGCGCAATCCGGCATAATCAATGTTGTGACAAAAGCGCCTGAAGCGCGTTATCACGGAACAATAGAGGCGTTGAGCGGTGGTTATTATGCGCCCAATAAGCCGATGTATATTGGCTTAGATACCTACAGAATTTTTTCAGATAAGGAACTTAAATTTTCGTTGTCTGGGCCGTTGCCTTTTCCTGAATATCTGGGAAAGCTAGGGTTTTATCTTAATGGGCGAATTGTAAATAACGATGGTTATCTCAATGGCGAGCGACGATTTATGCCCGAGGATGGCTGGGAGATTGAAGTTTATCGTGAATGGTACGAAGCTACGTTCGATCCTCCTGATCCTTTGGTCATTCCCATTCCTGATTCAATGCACACGGGTGACGGCAAAATTGTCCCCATTAATTGGCATAAAAAATATAATATCAATACCAAATTGGTCTATCAGCCAACTCCCAATTATACCTTTGCCTATAATTTATTTTTAAGCAACTCCAATGGAAAATCCTACTCACAAAGCTGGCGCTTTTGCCCAGATGGGTTACCATATTGGTACAGCGACGCAGTAACGCACATGGTGGTTTTTACTCATGCACCGTCTGAAAACCTATTCTATAATCTACGCTATTCCTATCAGGAGAATCATAATGAAAGCTATACTTACGAAGACGCCAACGATCCGCGGTATCAAACAACTGCCGTGAATGCCTGGGATCCGGGCAAAATAACTGGCTACGACTATGGTGGTATAGCCAGTTGGGATCGCAATTTTCAGGATAGAACGGTGCAATTAATCAATGGTGATATTACCTGGCAGATCAACAAAGTCATTGAGGTCAAATCAGGTTTTGAGGCAAAAACTTATGATTTGCATTATAAAAATGCTCCGCTGCGCGAGGTGTTAGGTCACGAAATGATGCAATTCCCTTACACGCGAAATGAAATACGTGGCTGGGAAATTCCTTATGATTATTTTTTAGAAGCAACACGAAATTATGAGTTTGGAAACATTCAATTGCGGCAGACCAGTCCAGATAGCATCTCCGATCATTTATTTTATGTGGATTACAATCGCTATCCCATGGAAGGCTCTGGATTCGTGCAGACGAAATTGAATTTAAATGAAATCATACTCAACGCTGGCGCCAGGTTGGATGTTTTCAGACCACGAGACCGTTATTGCCCAGATTATTCTATAGTTTATCCAGAATTTGTTGGCGCAGATCCCTATTATATTCAGGCAAAAATGAAATATCAGGTTAGTCCTCGTTTTGGTCTATCCTTTCCTATTTCTTCGCGAGGCGCGATGAGACTTTCTTATGGTCATTTCTTTCAGGCGCCCAGTTTTGAAAAAATGTACCAGAATCCGGTGTTGCGGCATTATAATCAATTTAGCATTATGAACACCAGCATCGGTAATCCAAATTTGAAGCCTGAGAAGACCGTTCAATACGAAGTTGGATTGCAGCAAGAATTAACCGATGGCCTCGGATTAGAGTTGACAGTGTTTTATAAAGACATACGTGATTTGCTGGGATTGGAAATTTTGACATTGAGCAATGCGACAACTTTTTATCGCTATATCAACAAAGAATATGGCAATGCTGCTGGTGTTACCATTGCTTTCAACCAGCGCAGCTTTGACAATAAGCTTAACGTCAATGTCGATTATACTTACATGATCGCCAAAGGCACCGCTTCCAGCGCTGAAGCAGTGCAGGCTATCTCCATTTTATCGGGGTCCGGTAGAGGTGCGTTCACCTTAGCCACTCGACGCATTGATTTTCTCGGCTGGGATCAAACCCATTCACTGAATGCAGCAGTTAGTTTGCGTCCCCGACCGGATATCTATGTGAGCTTAATCGGCCAATTGGGCAGCGGACTTCCTTACACTCCTTCGACACTTGATCCGAATATTGAAATTCCTGGCGGGTGGTGGGACAATACCGGAAGAAAACCTTTTCAATGGAATATCGATATGAAAATTTACAAATCCATTCAACTCTTGGGCTATAAGTTCGGCGCTTATTTGAACGTGTACAATGTTTTTAATCAGTTGAATGAAAATGACGTGAATAGCATAACAGGACGAGCTGGTCCCAGTGCCTATTTACCTGAAATTGCCCGAAAAAGATACGCCCGATTGGCTGAGATTGGCGCCTTTACACGAGAAGAAGCAGACTATAATCCAACCGATTATTCCAGACCCCGCTTAATTCAATTCGGGTTGTCTATTGAATTTTAAATAAAAAGGATCTTAAGATGAATTGGAAAAATAATAAAATCTTTCGTTTGACACTATCTTTAGCCCTGCTATTTATGTTAATGAAGCAACAAGGGCTGGCGCAAGTTGATCCGGCTGATTTGCAATATGATACGGATGTTAGTCGGCGGGGGACGTCTGCTGGAGCAATGTTGGAGATTGGTGTTGGGGCTCGCGCCGAGGCCTTGGGCGGTGCTTTTGTCGCAGTGGCTAATGACCCGTCGGCATTATATTGGAATCCAGCCGGGATTTCCAGGCTGCCTTCGTTTTCATTACAGGCAACCAAAACTGATTGGTTTGTTGATACCAAATTTCATGCCGTCGATTTAATTGTGCCGCTGCGATTGATCAACTCTTCCTTGGGCTTCCATTTAGCTATGCTTGATTATGGGTCTAATCCGGTGAGAACCGTTTTTCGACCTGAAGGAACTGGCGAATTTTATTCGGCTTCCGATTTTGTGGCGGGATTGTATTGGGCATTAAATATTACCGATCGAGTCTCAGTTGGACTAGGCGTTAAATATTTTCAAGAGAACATTTGGCATGTGAAAGGAGCTGCTGTTGCCACTGATTTGTCAATTTTATTTGATACTCCTTTAAGAGGTTTGCGTTTAGGAGGCGCGATGAGCAATCTGGGTCCCGAGTTTGGGCTTTCAGGGAGAGATTTAACGCGGGTGGCAGACATTGATGGACGAAAGGACAAATATTATAATAACGATAATGTGGCTATTCAATTATCAACTGAAACCTATCCTTTGCCTTTATTGTTTCGTTTTGGCATGTCTTATACACTGAATTTCGATGCCAGCAATGCTTTTTTGATTGCGACTAATATCAATCATCCCAGTAATGACGTCGAAACAATGGATGTAGGAGCCGAGGCTAAATTCTTAAATTTGTTTTTTCTCAGAGCTGGCTATCATTCCTTATTTGCTGATTATGCGGCAGATGGTTTAACTCTGGGCGCCGGTTTTGCTTATCATGTCATGGGCGCCATGACAATAACTTTTGATTATGCCTGGTCAGATTGGAGCGTGTTGGCATCGGTAAATAGATTTACAGTCGGCATCAGTGCCTTTTAATGGCTGCTTAAAGTTGCTAATTTTTATTTCAACTATTCTAAAACAGGAGAATTTTAATGTCATCCTTAACCAATAAAAAAGAAAAAGCGAAAAGCATGTTACTGAGCTTAATGATAATGATGCTTTTATTTGGCCTGGCGAATATTACCTTTGCTCAGC
>CAZNDR010000194.1:0-7789 GCA_964571835.1 uncultured Cytophagia bacterium
CTATTATATAGCAAAGCATCTTTTCTTTATAAATTTATCTCTGATTCAACGCCCTTTTTTCTGAATCCCAACTGATGTCGGCGATTTTTGCCGCCGTGCTGAAATATTGCAGGGCTTTTATTACCATTGGATCGCCAGAGACTCTGATTTGATAATATTGATGCGAGCCCCACAAATTTCGGGCAATTTCTGCCTTGATCATCAATTTGATTAAATCCAGATCTTGGTTAAAATCTTTGTCCGAAACCCCCATGTCTTTTGCTTCAACAAATTGCTTGAAATCATGAAGAATCAGTTTATCAACTTCAAAATGATCTTTAAACGCTTTGAAATCGGTCTTTAATCCGCTATGCGTCGAAGCAAACTTTGAGCCGAATTCAAAGAATAGCCGCTTAAAAATTATTTCAGTTGTCAGTTTGGTGATTGTGCCCTGTTTGATTTTAATATCTGGTGTGATGCCACCTCCGCCGTACACTTTTCTACCGCTGCTGGTGTAAAAAACCGGTTTATCTTTAGTGTCTTTTTCTCGCTCCTCCAAATTTTCATCTTCATAAATCGAAGCGTAATAGTCCATTAAACCGTTTTCGTAAGAGCGCTGAATCAAACGGCCGCTCGGTGTGTAATATCTCGCGGTAGTAATGCGCAAAGCAGAGCCATCCTTTAATGGCACTTGAGTCTGTACCAATCCCTTGCCGAAACTCGTCTCGCCGACAATCAATCCTCTGTCCCAATCCTGAATGGCACCAGCCACAATTTCCGAGGCGCTGGCTGAGCCTTGATCGATTAAAATAATGAGCGGTATTTTGCGGTGGGTTACCGCATCGGTGGCAAAAAATTCCGTATCCGAATTAGGTATTCTGCCTTTGGTATAAACAATTTTTTTGTTGCCATCAATAAAACGATCAGTCAATTTAAATGCCTGATCAAGATATCCACCCGTGTTCCCTCGCAGGTCTAGCAACAGCGCGTCCATGCCTTGCAAATCCAACTCTTTTACTGCTTTGTCAAATTCATCGACCGTTTTCTGGGCAAACCGCCCTACATAGATATAGCCAATTTTATCTTTAATCAGAAAATTTGCCATCACACTGTAAATGGGAATTTCATCTCTAGTAATGGTAATGTCAAAAGGATCAGACAGCCCTGGCCGCCTAATTGTAACCGTCACCTTGGTGCCTTTTCGGCCTTTGAGTTTTTGTTGGACTTCGGCTTCAGTAATGCCGTAAGCGCTTTTTCCCTCAATTTTAAAAATCTGATCACCCGGCATTATACCCAGCGCTTCTGATGGTGAGCCAGCAATGGGACTGACGACGGTAATCACTTTATTTTGGACGATAAACTCAATTCCGATCCCCTGGTAAATTCCTTCAAATTGTTCAGTCAGTTCTTTCAGTTTATCCGGCTCGATATAAACTGAATGCGGATCCAATTGTTCTAACATTCCTTGAATGGCGCCAGTCATCAATTTTTCAGTATCCACTTCTTCGACATAGTAGGAACGGACAATTTTGTAAACTTCCATAAAACGCGCCATTTGCTGGTAGGCATTATCGGCAGAAAACAGGAAGGGGTATGAAAAATTGAAAACCAGCACAAAAAAAATGATGCCTGCTGCGGACCACAAGAAAATCGGTTTTTTGATGTTGTGCATGGGGTAACCTTTTATATTATAGTTCACTAATTTTCAGTGTTAGTTTCACAGTCCACGTTTCAAGTGGCAATAAATTTATTTTCCAATTAGGGAGAACCGCTGAACTTTGATAAACTCGTTCGAATCCACTTTCTGATTGAGAAATTGTCTCGATAGGGAAACGCCAGATTTCAGCCGCTTTATCGCATCTCAATTGAATATCAACTTTCAGCCATTCATCTTTTAATCCAACAAAAAAAGCCTCCGCCAGACGACCCAGGCTGGCTAAATAATTTCCCCCTTCAAAGTCTTTTTCAAAATAATAGTAACGATCTGGCGCATGGCCAGCTAACAAGGCGAAATTGAATTCGACAGCAAACCATAAAGCAGCCGGCTGATCGGCTAAATTTTTAATGTGATAACTAATTTCCAGCTCATTTTCCCGTGCCGGAATGTTTATCCTTTTTGAAAGACGAATTTTCCGGGCCGAGCCATTATCCTGCACCAATCCTTCCCGCAAAAATTGTACCGTTGCTAAATCTTCAATTTGCTGTTTTTGAAAAGCGTAAGGCGCCAACACAAAATCACCAGCTTCTTGATATTCACAATTGGCAAAATTTTCCAGGCTGGTACCAGGAGAAAGAAAGTGATCGATCAAAGAAACCCGTCGATACCAATCATACTTCAATCGTTCCTCTAATCCCGGCTCTTTGGTTGTTACCATGTCATGAATACTCATGGTATTTGACGGGGTATGGCTTTCCTGTTTCTCTTTCAACTCGATCAATTTCTGATGATAAGCTTCCTGGCGGCGCGTCATGGTATCCAACAGGTTGAGACTTTTCGGTTTGTAGTCGCACTCAAACAAGGCGCCCCCACTGTGCGCTGCAAAATAGAGGTTGAAAATTTTGCTTTCCACAATCACTTCATCTCGTCCATCAGCATCAAAATCGACCACCTGAATATCGACCCACCCTTTATTATATTCAGCGGAGCTTCTGACAATTTTATCGATAATAGCTTCAGCCTTGATCATGTTAGAGTAAACGGCGTAACGGAGATTGTTCAAATAGAGCCCGCCAAATATACCATGCCAATAGGGACAGTTGGTCTGACCCGCCCATAACAAATCTTGCGCCTGATTAAATAACTTCTCATCATAATTTTTGCCGGCTTTGAGTTGAGTCAGCTTTTGACTGACGCGCAGTGATTTTTTATGCAGATTATTGGATTCAGGATATTTGGCCAAAAAGTTTCTCCAGAAGCCGCCTCGGACGAACACCTTAAAGTCTTCAAACATCCCATTTTCTTTTAATTTGCTTTCAAAGCTTTCAAAGCGCAGGATTGTTTTGGAAGGCAACGCCCATTCCATCATTTCGCGATATGAGGCAGTGGGCAGGTAAACACGACCGACCGGCGGCAGTATTGCCAGCGCGTCCGAAAAATGAATAATTTCGATCCAATCGAGATTCTGCTCCAGCGCTAAAAAAAATCTTTCCAACCACTGATTTTCGTAACAGTGTTTATAGGTTTGCGGCCAAATGCCAAATTTTTCACCATCATCAGCAAAGACAACTAATTTATCACCAGCCTCGGAGGCGATGGATTGCAAATAGTCGATCGTCACTTGCGGTTCCTGAAACGGAATCGTATAGCGAAGCTTTTCACTAATGGGGAAAATATTGATGATAGAACCAGTTTCTTCGGTAGTGTAATAACCGTAGAGATCTTTTTCTTCTAGTCCAGCAGCTTTAAAATGAGAATCATCGATGACTACATATTTTGCTCCAGTCTGCGCCAATGGCTTAGGCAACTGCGGTTCCCAGATGCGCTC
Organism: uncultured Cytophagia bacterium; assembly: GCA_964571835.1. Lineage (GTDB taxonomy): Bacteria > Zhuqueibacterota > Zhuqueibacteria > Thermofontimicrobiales > Thermofontimicrobiaceae > CAZNDR01. The sequence continues at coordinate 3,465 of CAZNDR010000194.1, forward strand.
TGCCAACCAAAGTCCGATAGGTTGATAGCCAGTGTGTCGCTTCACGAACTGATTCAATTTTTCAATTTGGCCGAGTTTATCATCGTCGGGAATGTTCACCAAAATTGGTTCGTAATAACCGCCACTCATCATTTCTATTTGTCCGGCAGCTACCATTTGTTTTAGCCGCGGTCCAAATTCAGCATCTCTTTTTAAAAGCCATTCAAACAAAACACCAGTAAAATGCTGAGCAAGTCTAATTTTGGGGTGCGACTCTAAAATGTTCAAAAACGGCAAATAGGCTTTTTGATAGGCTTCTTCAAATACAAAATCAAAATTGCCAATTGGCTGATGATTATGAATTCCTAAAGCTAACTTGATCTTTTTCAAATTTCTCACCTGATAGGTTGGTTTTCTTATAATTTTCTGGCTACTTCTTCTGCCACATCCAGGGTTGAAGAAGTTCCGCCCATATCATAGGTTCTTAGTTTTCCTTCCTTAATAACGGTGGCGATAGCGTTTTCCAGTTTATCCCGGCTTGTTGCTTCATTGAGCCAATCCAGCATCAGCCTGACCGATAACAGCATGGCGATGGGATTGACTTTGTACAGACCGGCATATTTTGGCGCTGAACCGTGAGTCGGTTCGAAGACAGCATAATGGTCGCCGATGTTGCCGCTGCTGGCGAATCCCAACCCGCCGACCAATTGAGCACACAAATCGGAGATAATATCGCCGAACATATTTGAGGTCACCAGCACCTGGTAATCTTGGGGATTTTTGATCAGCCACATGCACTGAGCATCGATGTTCGTTTCCCAAAGCTCAATCGTTGGATATTCTTTGGCGATTTTTCTTGCCTCTCGAATCATCAGGCCGCTCGTCTCACGGATGACGTTGGGTTTTTCGACAATGGTAACACTTTTCTTATTATTTTTCCGGGCAAATTCGAAAGCGTCACGAATAATATTTTGAGCTGCCTGGCGAGTAATGATGCGGAGCGAAATGGCCACTTCCTCCAGTGGCAGGGCAGCAAAACGTTTCATTTTTGGATGATGATTTTTTAACGTATCCATGACCTGTCTGGGAACTGGGTGAAATTCCACCCCTGCGTAAAGGTCTTCAGTATTTTCACGAAATACGGTAATGTCGATTCCTTCACGGTAATTTAGCGGATTGCCTGGGTAAGCCTTGCACGGCCGCAGATTTGTCCTGAGATTAAACTCCTGGCGCAACCTGACGATTGGACTGGCATAGACAAAACCCTTGTCGCGCAATTCGGGCACCAATTCCTTGGCAGCTTCTTCTTTGGGTTTGGAAGTAATCGCGCCGAATAAAGCGCAATCAGTTTTTTTTAGCAGGTCAATTGTCCGCCTCGGCAGCGGATCGCCTTCATGACACCAGAACTCCCAGCCAATATCGCCGTGAAGATAGTCAGCATCGAATTTCATTGCTTCAAGCACTATTTTGGCAGCTTCCATTACATCATTTCCGACACCATCGCCGGGCAGCCAGGCAATCTTATATTTTGCCATTTATTTTCTCCAAATTATTTTCAGTTTCGAAAATTTTAATTTGTTTAATTGTCGGCAAATATAGTTTTTTAAGCAATAATAATCAAGCAAAATCTATAACTCCTTTGCCTCGCTTATGGAAAAAGTTTGCCTTTGATTTTGTTTTGAAGTGATAAAACAGGAAAAATAACGCGCAGAAATTCTTGTTGTCATTGCAGGATAAGAAATAGCTTGCCAGTTTCCTCAGAAATGGGGGAGGTAACTTTTTTTCAACAAGGCAAGGGTTTGCTGCTAATCTCAATTTCGAAACTACTTGAAAAATATCTCTACCAGGCGATTTAGACCGCCCTCATTCTCATCGCTTTTTGCAGTGGCATAAGAGCCGTCGGCACCGACTTTGCGCTGGAGATGCAAATAGGAAACGCGATTTTCAATGGCGATGGAAAGCTGATTGGCAAATATTTCCAGCGTGTGGATCGTTTCTTTGGAAGGCAACAGACAATCTGTGGGATCATCAGCCATGATGAAACCAACGATGTTTTTATGTCGTTCGCAAATAGGAACAATGAGCAAGTTCCACCATTGCCAATAGCGTTCTTCTTCCGATTCAATTTTTAAATCATAATAAATATCTTTAAACCGGCTAAGAATTGCTTCCGGTTTAGAAATAAAATACGATTTGCCAATGGTGTACTCTTTTTTGAGCACGGGTCGGATTTCTTTAATTGAGATTTTGATTTCTTTGATATGAATTGTCTTTATTCTGTCATCACAGGCTACTGCTTTAATCTCGACCTGCTCGGTTTCCACATTGATCATTCCGATCATGACGAGATTAAAATCCAGCGAGAATTTAATCGACCACACGCTGTCTTTCATAATTTCAGAGCCGCTTAAATTCAGCTTGAAAATATTTCCAGTCACCAATAGTCGTTTCAAGCGTCGGTTTCTTTTTTCGACCGATGAATAACGATAAAAATTTTCAATCGCCAATGAAGTCAGATAAGTGAAAATCTCCATGTTATGAAAAACTTCTCGGGAAGGCACTATCGGCTTTACCGGTTCGTCCATAGAAATATAGCCGAAAGTATTTCCTGCTGCGTCAGCCAAATTAAATATGATGACATTATTCGGTTTCCACAAATTTCTATCATCGCGTTTCTGCAAGCGACGCTCGTCCATTATGGGCAGGATTTTATCTTTGCTGTTTAAATCCTGATCTTGATATATAACCCTCACTTTAAATTTATCAGTAAAAACTTTATCAATAATCTCCTGTGGAACTTCCAGAATTTTTTTGCCCTCAGCTTTGCCGTTGGTGTAGCCAATCATAATTTGTTTGACAAAGGCGCGGCGACGCCTGTCGAGCAGCGCTAAGGTCGCCCTTTGGAATTGGAAAGTTTTGCAAACCATTTGGGCAATTTTTTCCAGCAAATGATTCAAAGAACAATCGTAACTGAAGCGAATCAGTTTGGTCATGTTTTGAATCATCTTGGTTTGATCGAAATAGCCGTTGGTGGAAAAGTTCGTCCCATAAATTGGCGATTTGAATTTTATTGTCCCGCGGTAGTGGGTGATTTCATTCTCATCATCGCGCTCCGGCGCAAGCGATATCTCCGCGGCAAAGAAATTACCATGCTTGCCCATAATTCTGGTGTTGAGAGGCTTTTCTGTCGACTGAGTATCCACCCGAGCCAGCCACTGATAATAATCAGGTAGATTTTCGGGGTGCAAGATGTCTTCCAACGCCAATTCCAGCAGCTCTTCTTCGCTGTAATTCAATTTCTTCTGAATCACTTCGTTGACTGAAACAAATCTGCCTTTGCGATCTTGAATGGTATAGCCTTCATCGCTTGCCTCAGAAGCTTCATCGGCAAGAAACAGTTTGGTTTCGCTTTTATCAATGGTGGCTTCCACGCTGGCTGCTGAAGTCGCGGTTTCACTTTCCGTAACCTTTGGGCTTTCTGTCGGCTGGCTAATCGGTTCCTTTTTTTCAATTGCCGGCGCCGGCTCTTCTGCACTGGCTGTCGAATAATCGCTGATTTTCTCCTCATCACCTAAACTGGTCGTTGATGGAGCAGAACCGTCGGGAGATTTTGCCTCCAAATCTCCAAGCGGCTGATCTGTTAATGGTCGCGCTGACGTCGGAGGATAAAATTTTTCGGCTTTCGCTTGATCTATTACAAGTTCTTTGATTTGCTCTTTTTCTTCAGTTTTTGGACTAATGACTTCAGAAAGCAAAGAAGCTTCATTGGCTTTTTCTTCCATTTTCAGTTTCTTTAATTCTTCATCTAAATCAAATTCCTCTTTGGCTGAAGGAACTGGCCATTCGTCCGGCACTTCTTTTTCTATTCGGGATACCTCTTTTTCTTCAAGGACTTCCGTATCGACTTTGATAGGTTTGGCTTCATCAACTTTTGGGGGAGGAATAAATTTTTCTTCTTTGAGAATTTCCTTGACGGTGGTATCCCGAAAATTTTTTGGCAGCTTGCTCAATATTTTGCTGACAGCAATCGGCAACGTCGTCAAATGTCCCCTTACTTTTATGATATAATCAACGGCGCCCCGGGCAATGACTTCCTGAGATAGCTCATCATTGCCTTCATTTAGCATCATTACTACCGGCACATTTAAACTGAAATTGGTGATGCCAGAAAGAATATCAAATCCTCTTCCACCATCAATGTCATAATCCAGCAAAAGCAAGTGATAATGTTTTTCTAGCAGTTTATCAATACAATCTTCAACAGAAGTAGCTGCATCTATTAAAAATGATTCATCATGGAAACGAAGCATTTTCCGAGCAATCTCAAGATATGACTGATTATTATC
>CAZNDR010000195.1:0-7786 GCA_964571835.1 uncultured Cytophagia bacterium
CTTATCAACAAGTTATCAACATCACCCCAACATATTGATTTAAATTTTTGGAAACATACAAGGGAGAAATTGAGGTGAGATCGATCCTAATCATCATGAAAAAAAATGCATTCATTAGTCAACTGATGGAACATTTGCAAGCGAAAAATTTTCAGATTTACGCTGAAGAAAATGGAAAAGATGGGCTGGAGGTTGCCCGAAAAGTTCTGCCTGACATTATCGTGGCATCGTACCTTTTGAATGGATCGACCGGCACTGATTTATGCTTTTTAGTAAAGAACAGTTCTAAACTATCAACCACGCCTTTTATTTTATTGGCTAACTTCCTGAGCCTACAGGAACGCAGCAAAGCGTTTCATGCTGGTGTCGATGCTATTATCGCCTCGTCCGATGCGTTAGAAGAAATAGTCATTAGAATTGAATCATTAATTCACAATTACAGAGCCATAATGCAAAAATCAGCTATTGATAAGCATTCATTGACTGGTCAGTTAAACGATTTTAAGCTGGCAGAAATTGTGCAAATGCTACACGTGAGCCAAAAGACTGGAATTTTAACCATCTTTATTGATAGAAGCGAAGGGCAAATTGCCTTTGAAAATGGTCATATTAAGTTCGCTCTTTTTGAAAATTTAGCCGGAGAACCAGCCATTTTAATAATGTTGAGCAGGGAACGCGGTTCTTTTATTTTTGAAAAAGGCGCGTCTGCAACAGCTAATAATATAGACAAGCCAACTATGCAATTGATTTTAGATTGCTGTCAGAAAATTGATGAGGCTAATTTCCAATTTTATCCCAACCAGGCTACCCAATAAAAAATCAAGCAAGCCTTGAAGAATAGAAGTTACTATTTATTTTTTTTAGAACCACGTTGGCGGTGCAATAGCTTCAGTCGCACAAAATTAAATTTTGATAGATCAATTTTCTACTTGCCTTTGGCTGAAAGTCGAGAAGTGTCAGCTTATAACTCTTCATTGACACGAGCAAGTCATTTTTATCTTCTTTAGGTTAACTGAAAATGTCCGCCTATGAAGCATAACTTCTCCATTTGAGACAGACCCAAATAATATTCGCCCGTTTGTTAGCACGAAGAAAATAATTTTAAAAGCCTCTTAAAATCAGAGAATATGCAATAAATTGTTTTACAAAATGTTAGTCGGTTACAATCTTAACATATTGTTTTGTAATCCTAACGGATCAATGGCATAGCTTTTGCCTATTTCGCCAATGAAAGAATGTTGGCTCCCAAACTTAATCTTCTTCAATTAAAATCGAGAGGCTGACGATGAAAAATATGAGCTCCCTGATTGCCATAAAAATATTTCTGATCTGTGTTTTGTTTGGGTTGCTAACTGCCATGGCTATGCCCAAATATATTGACCTGAATAAATGCAATCAGAAAAATATATGCCAGGCAAATCAAATTCGTGTTGAAACAGCGTTGGCAGTCGCCTATGCCGATAGTTTGGCAAAAGGCATCAATCATTTTCCTCAGCGGCTCACCGCAGCTATGTTTGATGATGGAAAAATTCCGACCTGCCCGATGGACGGACAAGCCATTGAATTTGATTCAGCCTCAGGGAAGGCGTGTTGCCCAAATCACATCAACTGTCATTCGCGGACTTCAGAATGAAAGATCTGAAATGAGTCAAGCCTCGGTGTGAATTTTTATAGAAACAAAAAAAGCCCTACGTTTTCACCCTTGCACTGCATCTGGAAAAGTAGGGCTTTTTATTTTCTCAATTTTATTTCCATTTCCCTTTAGCCTTCAGTTGAATCGTTTTCAATTTGATAAATAGTGGACAAAAGCTAATTTTCCCCAAAATTAAAACTACGCTAACACCAGGGCGAGTAGTTAGTAGCGAAGAATGCTCGTTCGGCCGCCTTTTTTCTCGTACTTCAAATCGCGCAATTGCGGCGCCTTGACATTAATTCTTAAATAAAAAGAATTCCCGCCAATGCCCGAGGGACGCCAGGTAAGCCGCGCCTCCCAACAATGCAGATCACGATAAAAAGTAAACGAGTGATTGACAATCTGCTTGCTTTCGATGTCGTAATGGGCACTGTAATTTATTTTCCAGTTTTTTGTCAATTGCACTTCTAGGCCATTAATATCAAGATAATAATTTTTTGTTGGTCGAGCTGGATTATAATTATTCAGAGAAAAACTGACTGCCAGAGACGTGCGCCAGGAAATATCCAATCCGGAAAATCGATCACTCACTTCAAACCGGTCTCCGCCCGGCTCATACATCCGATCATAAAATTCCTGCTCCGAAAGTTGTTCACCAGTTGCCTCATCGTAGTATTCTTCCTGCGGCGCTTGTTTCATTTTTTCTGCTCTGCCGGACTTTCGCTTTCCCTGCAGAGTTATCGACGCCGAAAAACGAAAATTATTCAAGCGCAAGAATTTCAGATTTTTGATTGCCGACCAATCACTCAATAATAGTTGATCCACGGTTCGGCTAACTGTTTGATCATATTTATAAAAACTGTGATCAGCCGACATGTCGATATTAAGGTTTCGGCCAATCGTCGAACGAAAGGAGGAATTGAGATTGGAGAGTTTCAGAGAATCAGCCTCAAAATTGTAGCCGGAACTGAAATTCAACGAAAATAACTCGTACTTCTTTTCCTTTTCACCATCGGATGTTTTCATTTGAAATACGTTTCTGACACTAAAGGAAAGCCGTCTTTGCCCCACAGTTGAAACGCCATCCATAAAGCGTTGAGCAATTACTTTTTTCCCGGTCGTGTCGGAAAAAGTATCCACATTGCCCCATTTTGCCTCTGACAAATTTGGCTGATAGCTGAATGACAAGCTGGGTGAAATAACATGCCGCAGCGCTACCATATTACCAATTTTGGGGGTAAACATGCCATAAATATTCGTTGAAGCGTTCAGGCTATGCGAAAAGGTCCGGCGAGCCGCAAAGCCTTGAATTGTATCGCTGACGACTGAATTGGTCACCGGATTAAATTGATTCTGTCTATAACGGTCGTACCACCGTTCTTCATAATTAAAAGACTGGCCAGTGGTCAACCAACCAAACAATTTTTGAGGCGTATTCATGCTTATATTAACACTATGGTTAAGATAACGAGTGGTCCGCTCAGTGTATCCGCCGCCACGCGTGACGCTATTATAAAGATTCGAATTATAGGAAAAATAGATTGACTCGTACCAGCGCATATCCGCTGCTGTTCGGCTGCCGCGCAGAGAACCGCTGGAACTGGTGTGAGAGTTAGCTTTACCAAATATCGACCGTTGTGACATGCTAAAACGGAGTTGGGGCAGCGTTTGAGAAATGCTGCCTGATTCGACATCTCGTTCCTGGGAAATATTGGCGCTAAAGGTAAGCCTTTTCTCGGTCCAACTTTTGGAATAGGTGGCATCGGAACGGATTTTTCGATTCAGTCTGGTATTAAAATTTGAGCTGTAGTCTTTGTAAAAACTGTTATCGCTGACAAAGCTGCCGCTCACCTGAAAGCTTGAAGTAGGATCAATGGTATGCCGATGACTGATTAGCAAATCCCAGCGCTGTTGTCGTTGACCAGTGACAAAATTTTTTTTGGTAAAGGAGCCGGAAATTTTGCCGTTCAGCAAATAGCGAATGGCATAATTAGCATCACCGCGAAAAATGACACCGCTGCGGTCAAAAAAGTCAATTTTAGCGTTGGCATCAAAATAGTCGCTTGCTGCCCAGTAATAACCCAGCCCGCGAATGAATCGCCCTTCTGTGGCACTCTGACCATAGGTAGGAATGGTGATACCGGATTGCCTGCCTCTTTTAGTGGGAAAAACGGCAAAGGGAAGAATCGCCATCGGCACTTTGCCGAAATAAAGCACTACCGGTTTAGCAATTACTTTTTCTCCGACAATCACTTTGATGCGGCGGCTGCGAAAATGGTAATGCGGCTCATCTTTATTATCGCAGGTGGTAAAATAACCTTTAGAAAAATTGATCACTTCAGAACTCACTCGCTTAATTGACTCGCCAGAATAATAACCGCCCTCAAACTCCGTCCGTCCTTTAATGACTCTGCCTTTTTCGGTTTTAAAATTGAATTCCATGCGACTGCCTTGCATGACATCGCCAGCATCGGAAAGCACCGGCAGCTCTGTCATGGTAATTTCCATCACCGAGTCCGTACCGTTGGCGGCTGGTTTGTACAACGTATCGGGAATGCCTTCGGCAGTCAAAATATTGGTGTTCCAATCGACGGTAATTATCCCCGCCTCTAAATGAATGGTTTTATATTTCACATCAGCTTTGCCAATCAGGTACACTTTATTTTCTTCTGGTTTTGAATTTACTATATGAGCCTTGTAAAAAAGGGTGGTATCCAACCCAGCAGATTTAGAGGGTGAGGTTTTCAATGCATCAAGCGGCGTTTGCATGCTGTCGATGGCAGCTTTGATCGAATCGAGAAGCTCCTTCTTTATTTTAATCGAATCAGCTCGGATTTGCTTGACTGAAAAATCAGCAACCTGTTCTGCTACCGCCAGTCCATTTTCTGAAATGAAGAATAGAATAACAAAGCTGATTATCACTTGTATATATCGATACATCACTGATTTCCAGACGGCAAGAAGAAGCCACAATCCATTTGTCTCTTTTCTCATATCTGAAACTAAAACGGAAATCTGGGACTATTGTTCCCTTGTCAACAGAATCGGATTTAGAGTGCGACTTTTAATGATCAGCTGATGCCGTCATCTCTTTGGTTGACGCTTCTGCCACAAATATTCCAGCCGCTCTTTGAGGTTTTTTTCAAAGCCCAATTCGGTCGGTCGATAAAATATTTTATCCTTCTTATTGGTAGGCAAATAATTTTCTTGGACAAAATGGTTTGGATAATCGTGCGGATACTTATAGTCTTTTCCATATCCTTCCTGCTTCATCAATTTTGTCGGTGCATTGCGCAAAGGGAGCGGCACTGGCTCTGGCGGCGAGCCTTGCACCTCTTGCATGGCTTCACAAATCGCCACATACGAAGCATTGCTTTTGGGGACTGAGGCTAAATAAGTCGTTGCTTGTGCCAAAACTATTTGTGCTTCGGGCATACCGATATAATCGATCGCTGTGAAAGCGCTGGTCGCAACAGTCAACGCTTGTGGATGGGCGTTACCGATATCCTCTGAAGCCAAAATAATCAGTCGCCTGGCGATAAATTTTGGGTCTTCTCCGCCCTCCAGCATACGCGCCAGCCAATAGACTGCCGCATCAGGATCGCTGCCGCGAATGCTTTTGATGAAGGCAGAAATAATATCATAATGATAATCTCCTTTTTTGTCATAAATCATTATTCGTTTCTGCAGAACTTCTTCAATTACCGTTGCTGTAATTTTCCGACTACCACCCGTATCTTCTGCCACCAATTGGGTCGCCAATTCGATTGCATTTAAAACCGTCCGCGCATCGCCGGACGAGTACCTGACTAAAATTTTCTGGCTTGCTTCATCAAGCTCGATCTTGTTTTGTAATAAAATTTTGTCCTGGCTGACCGCTCGGTCTATGATTAAGCGAATTTCCTCTTCAGTGAAAGGATGAAGCACATACACCCGAGTGCGAGACAGCAAAGGAGATATAACCTCAAACGAAGGATTTTCCGTGGTGGCACCAATGAGCAGGATAGTTCCATCTTCGATGCTGTGCAATAATGCATCTTGCTGGGCTTTATTAAAGCGATGAATCTCATCAATAAAAAGTATCGTCTTTTTACCCAGTTTATTCCGATTAAATTCGGCCTGCTCGATGATTTTTCTGACCTCCTTCACTCCAGAGGTAACAGCGCTAATGGCAAAAAAATCTGATTTCGTTTCGCCAGCGATAATGCGCGCCAAGGTCGTTTTCCCTACACCAGGCGGGCCCCATAAAATCATGGATACCAGCCTATCTTGTTCAATTGCCTGACGCAGCACCTTCCCTGGCCCGATTAGATGCTGCTGACCGATGAAATCAGCTAAAGTGCGCGGTCGCATTCGCTCGGCCAGAGGAGCTGAAAGCGAAGCAGATAATTTCTTATTTTGCTGGTCGAATAAATCCATTGCTAGTTCAAAGCTCTTTGATCTTCTTGTTAATTAATTTAGCTGTTTAGCTGACCAATTTCTCCAATAAAAAAGATTATTGTTCATTAGCCGAGGCCAAAGCTACCTCAACAGCTTTTAACAATATTTTGCTGGTTGTGGTAGCCCCCGTCACCGTATCGATATCGATCTTCTGTTGACCAATAATTTTATGCTTAATCCCTTCCGCCAACTGGGCATAAAAACTATGGCGGTTGTTCAAAATTTTTATGTCTTCGATGAAATGATTCTTTATGCTAACCTGCACTGAGTAATCAAAACCGTAATGTACCTTTCCAACATAAATCCCATCATGCAGATTGGCTAATTTGATTTCAGTTATCGGCAGATGGCGAAAGTGTCTCAATTGCACATATTGCAAAGCAAAACTGACTGCTATCAGCACCGCAACTACAATTCCGGCAGTAACTATTATTTTTCTATTTACTCTGCTCTGTCGCTGCCGTGCACCCCAAGGCTTAAATATGGAAATTAGCACGATTACGATCAGCAAAAATAATTGGACCGCAGAATAGAGAACAGCCTGTTGCTCAAATTTTAAATAATTCTGATCCCCCTGGCAAACTTCTCCCAAAACATCCGAAATAGCCGCCATGCCATTTATTGCTGGACCAGCCAGAAAAATAATAGTAGCTGCTAATGAAAAAATTGCTACCCATTTCACGGTGAGCAAATGGAATTTAAAAAAGCTCCAGGGTGTAAACAGCGAAAAGACCAAGCCAGTCAAAGCTACCAAAAGAGATAAATTCATAATGAGAGTATCTGAAAGCATAAAAATAATTTTGTCAGCAATGAAGTAGTGGGCCGCAGCGAACGAAGATTGTTTTGAAATATGCACAACCAAGATGGCCATCAAACAACCAATCCAGTTGGCGACCAAGATTAAATGAAAAGCCAACACAACTTTTTTGCTGGTGGGATTTAGCATATAAAAAACCTCTTTTTGATGTTAGTTTGTTTTTTGTTTCGACGAAGTCTGATAAAATAATGCTGCTTTCAAGGGCCATGAGCCACTGACAATTCAAGATCACCTGCAATCACTACTTCTGGCCGACTAATTCATTCACTTCAATCTTTTGCTTGATATTTTTTATCATTTGGCATTTTTAATAACCGCAAAACTGACATCCCGTTCACGCAACTCATTTATTATTGCTCAATTTTTTTGAACTGTTCCAATAGGTCACAAAAATCGATAAACTTATAATGATGAATATTTTGTTCCAGACAATATTTTTTTAAATCATCTTTCGCAAAGATGATGTCTGCTTCAGGCAGCGCGCATAAATCGGATAGACCATCACCGACAAAAACAACAATTTCACCATCTTGGCGAAGCTCTTTTATGATAGCGCCTTTGCAATTGGCGCAACGTAAGCAACCTTTCTCATAATAAGGGAAAATTGGCTCAACCGTTTTGTGATCTTTGAATTGCAGGCGGTTGGCATACACAGCTAAATTTTGCAAACTGTTTTGTGCAAGAATGGGCTTGATATAATTATCCATACCATCGCTCAATACAGTAATGGGATAATTCTTTGATCGGCAATAGTCGGCAAACTTTTTAAAACATTCATCAATGTTTTGCTGAGCACAGAAATCGCTTAATTCCTGTTCCGTCATTTTTGCTATTTTGCAGATGTGGGTATAATATTCCCTGGAACCTATTTTCCTGCTCAGCCAATCCTGTAAAAT
>CAZNDR010000196.1:0-7766 GCA_964571835.1 uncultured Cytophagia bacterium
GAGAGCTTGTATCATATCGTTGATGCGATCGAAACATCTTCTGCCCTGGTCGAATTTCATTAAATTGCTTTTTCGGCTCAACCTCTATTCTTTGCCGCGGGCTGCTCTTGATTGGTCTAGCTTCATTGAAATCGCTGATCAGAGACTTCGCCACTGTGCTCATGTCTTTGTCGCCGTTATTTTCCATTTGCTTCAAAACCGGCAGCGCTCTTTGATCGCGAAGTTTCCCCAAACTCACTGCCGCTTGGTACTTTATCTTTTTGTCAGGCGAGTCCAGCTTTCTGACGATAAAATCCATTTTGGCGTGATCCCCGTTTTTGACAAACCTTTCGGCAATGCCAATTTGATTGGCTTCAGCGTCATCTACCCAGGGACTGTTGGGACGTCTCGCAATCAGGTTATCATAGGCGGCAAAAGCGTCGGCTTCCTTCCCTTGCTTTTCTAAAATGTAAGCTGACCAAAATTCGGCATCATCGGTATAGCGGCTGCTAGGATATTGTTTTTGTAGCGACTCAAAAAATTCCTTTGCCTTATCATATTCACGCTGCTGCAGAAATTTCCTCGCTTGATAGTAAATTTGGAAATCATCCTGTTGCGCATAAAGCGATGAATTTAAAAAACTCATCACGCCTAATAAAAATAGGGAAAAATAGTTAACCCTTTTCATTAGAAAAATACTCCTGAAAGTTAAAATCAACCACCTGTCTTTTTTATTTTCCTTTTCCTATGGCGATAGGCTCAAACTCGTTATTAATGATTTCAAATGCAAAGGGCAATATTTTATGCCCCTCCTGATCCAATAAATTTCACCTAAAAAACAACCCGCAGAAGAGCCTTGTCAGGTCCATTGCTTATATTTTTTCGGCAGCAAAATTTTTCAATTCAAACAATAGATTCATGTCATCTATTTCTTGTTTGATTTCGACAATTTTTTCCTGCAGTGTCTTTTTCTCAACATTGCAGAGATCAAGGAGAATTAATTCAATGTCATCGGTCAATTTGATCAGTTTAGCATTGTGCGTCTCTTCAGCTTCAGCGCGACAGATTTTTGTCTTCTGCAGCAAATTCCGATATTGGGCTAATTGACATAAACTCAACAGAACTTGTTCATCATCTGTTGGGTTGGTGTTGACGATGTCAAGCAAAATCATTTCCGTTTCGAGCAAAAAATTATCCATGACCAGCGAGGCAATGACAGGAGCAGAAAATTCTTTGTCATTGGTTGCTTGTTGAATGGGTTGAGCTTTCCAAAACATCATTCTGCCGATGAAGATACCGATTAAAATCAAAACCGCCGCTTCAGCCAATCGAACAGCCAACGTCGGCTTAAAAATAAGCGAATCTAAAACTTCAGTGATTCTGGCAATTAGATTTTTAGACGGATAATAATGTGCTTTTAATTGCTGGGAATATTGGCGAAACAGTGCCGGTTCAGGCTGAGCGCGCTTAATCTTTTTGATCAAAGACGCCGTCGCTGCAAACGCTTCCGCCTGCTTCTGGCAAAGAGCACACTCTTGAACATGTTTTTCAAAATCTCTTCGCTGCGAATCGGCTAATTCATGGAAGTAATAATCAATAATCAAAAACTGTTGGTCGCATGTTTTCATTTTTCTGCTTTCAATTGTTTTCTTAATTTAAGAGTGGCACGCAGGATGTGTCCGCGTACTGTAATCGGATCACAATTTAATATTTCGGCTATCTCCTCTGTAGGCTTACCATGGAAATATTTTAGTACAAAAGCAGCCTGCTGTTGTGGCGGCAAACTCTCGGTGGTTTTTTCGATTAGATCTTTCAAATTTTGATCTTCAAATTTCTCGTCCACCGGTTTGCTTTTATCCTGCAGCACATCGATTAATTCGCGCTCGTCTTTGTCTTCCGAAAGTGGTCGATTGAGCGACAGAGTCCAGCGCCGCTTTTTACTGCGCTGAAAATCAATCGCTGCATTGGTTGTTATCCGATACAACCAGGTTGAAAAACTGGATTGGGCTTTGAAAAAAGTGATGTTTTTAAATGCCTGAAAAAAAACATTTTGGGCGACATCTTGAGCATCGTAATAGTTGCCAATTAAATCATAAGCCAGATAAAGAACCTTCTTCTGATAGCGCGCTACCAATTTACCAAATGCTCCATTATCACCCATTTTTGCTTTTTTCACAAGCTTATCATCACTATTTTTCATAAGGCTTACTTTATTGACGGAAGAAACAAAGAGTCTGTTTAATTGAATTATCACAAAAAATTAGTTTGGCTCTGGGTTAATAGCTTGAGGCTTAAGCTCAGGAAAATATTTAAAAAAAATATCTCTTTTCACCACCCGGTAGGCGGGCGCATTATGTTTTTGATATTCGTCAGAATGATGAACCATCGGATAACCAGCTTTTTTCATTTGGGAATTAAATTTTTTAAGCGCGGCTTGGTCAAAATCGAATTTTCCCCGGCTGACTGCCTCCATTAGCTCTGTCCATTGTTGAACAAATTTTTCTCGATCATCTTTAATTGCTGCGGCTGATTGCTTCATGACCTCGAACAATAACTCAGCCGAACCGTTCATTTTTTTGAAGGGACGAAGATTTATTCTGATAATTTCTCCGGTGACTGAAATGTTTTCGATCAAAGGCTCACTGGGCGCAGGAGACATCTTTTCCATTTCCTCATGCAAATACTGTTTGGCGTGATCCTGATCATGCAAAATATGGGCGATGCCAAAATTCGCTTGATAGATTAATTTATAAGCGTCTTGAATAGAGAATCCTTTTTTATGCTGCTGCTGGTCTCGTAAAATGGTCAACAAACCACTCTTGTCGTTTTGAAAACCACAGCAGAAAAGGGACAATAACAATAATGCTTTCATTCCGAAGCTCCTGTAAATTGGCCAAAAGGGCAAATTGAGAATAGCCGGGGCACAAGATTTTAAAATCACTCGATGGCAAGCACATCGAATAAATATCTTCTGGCAGCGCCAGACATTTTTTGTTGTCCTCACTCTTTTTGATTCATACGTGCCCAAAGTTGAAGGCCCAATCGATTATCTCGTCTCCATTTCCAGATTGGATAGGAAAAATTTAATAGGAATGCGCGCTAGCTCTATTTTCCCACCGCTTACATTTAACGGAATAAGCTTGGCGAAAAAATTTCCTTTTATCAAATGAATGGAAGGATAGAGATTATCATGCTTTATTTCAAAGGAAATTAATCTCGGTTTGTAACCCCAGTTCAGCAATTTGCGGGTGTCTTGAATGCTTTTATCAGTTCCTTTCGGATCGAGCGAACGAAGGACATTATCAGTAAACTGCGAACCGATTTTTGTTACATAAAGGTAGCCGCCCACTTCGACATCGCCGGTCGGATCCAACCCTTTGCCTGCCATTTCCAAAATCATATTTAGATCAGCATCTTTTCGTTTACCTTTATTTCCTGGCAAGAGTTTGGCCGAGTTCATTCGTGACAAATTAGCCTTTATTTTCCAGTCAATTTTTTTGAGATCACCATCGTGCATATTTATATTTATTAATCCGGCCAAATTGCCATCATAAATGTTCATGGAAATTCGAGGAATCTCTATTCGCTCATTGGCTATGATTAGATCGGAGTTGACATTTTCGATATGATAGTCCAGCGCATTGATTTTTTTAATTCGGAAGGTGGAAAAATAGTCGTTGCTTTGCTGGTAGTAAGGACGCAGCAAGTCATAGTGAAAACTTCCCACATCGGCCAAAACCGATGGTTTTATTTTTTGTTCTACAAAAATCTCTTTTTCAATATCATAACATTCAGAAAAAAAGACAGTCCCAGTAATTGAGTCGATCTGCGCCAGTTGTTCATAACCGATGCTTAAGCCCGGACTGCTGATCTTTCCATCAATGGTCAAAATATCACCTTCAAGATACAAAGTGGCATGCTGGTCCAAAACACCGGTTAATTTAAATGAATTAAGCACCATTATAGTATCCTGTTGCGTATCGACAAAAATGTCGCCGATGGCTTTCGTCCGCATTAAGCCGGATAGACTGTCAATTCTGGCCGTGAACACCATATTGGCTTTGAGCTGCGATATAGTGGCTGTCGAACTATCGAAGATAATTGTCTCGAAATCCGGCATGCGCATTTTAACCTGAGCGGTAATATTTCGCAACGGATCATCTTGAATATCCGAAATGACAAAACTATCCAAAACAGCTTTTATATCTGCTTGAGCTGAAATGCCATCAGTCCAAAAATGGATATCGCCGTGAATCTGGCCGATGGAGGTGTAATACTCCGGCAACCGGCAGCCAGCATTAATAATAGCCTTTCCCCTCATGTCCATGACGACATCACCAACTTCTGGTATTAAAATTTCCAGTGAAGAGTTCATCTTTGATCTGCCGGTGACAGCGAGCTTTTCAAATCCCTCCAAAAACTGAATCGGAATTAATTCGACCACTTTCTCATTTTCGACCGTCATGGTATCTACCAGCAAAGTAAGTTTTTGAACCGGCGTCAAAGCAAAATTCCCATGACCGAATAATTTGGCAACATCACTCAATTGAGCATAAATTTCTTTTATTTTGATATCAGTAAAAGAGGTGTCTGTGCTAAGCAGCGCCTTGCCTTTAAAATCCATGGGATAGATGATGTACGGATTATTTTCAGCTGGAATTTCGATGAGGTCTGTCGAAATAATTAGATTCGCCTCGATGTTATCCAGATTTTCAGAATGGCATCGCAAGGCAAAATCTGCCTCGCCCTCGGCGGCGGCAGCAGTCATTTGAGAGATAGAAAGGTGAGCGGCAGAAAGATTCGTCTCAGCTTGATAGCGTTTTAAACCATCTATTGCTTTAAAATAAAAAGAAAAGTTCAATGGCGCATCAAAGAAGCTATCGATATTTATCACAGCTCTGATTGAATCTGGACTAAAATCCTTATTTATCGTGGTTGTCAGCCGGCTGGACAAATTGTCAAAAACATAATTTGTCGTATCCACTGCAACTTCCAGTTTGGCAAAATGAACCTCATTGCGCAGGTCTATTTTTTGGATACCATTGATATCATAAATGACTCTGCTTTGGGCACGTAGTTTCCCCTGGAGCAGGCCGGTCGCCAGATCGGAATAATGAACATTGAAATCAGCTATGGCAAAGAGAATGTCCAAAATCAGCGCCTTTTCCAATGAATCACTCAGCGGATGGCCGCTGATTTTTGTACCTGTCAATGAGGCGAAACCAGCCAAACGAAAAAGTTCCATTTCAGTTTTAATGGAATCGGGAAGCAATGGCAGAATCGAATTGAACAAATTATCTAATCTGATATCACTTTCTTCAACTTGCAGATTTATCCAAGGATTGGTTGACCAGTTAGTCATTTCGCCGATAAGAGCGAAGATTTTTTCGCCGCTGAGCAGCAGCGTCAAGTTTTTCACGTCTATTTTCTCTGTTAAAAAATCGGCAGATAAATTCAAAGAGAGAGAAAATAACTGAGACAGCGGAACGGTTTTCTTTTCCGAAATTGGATAAACCTCGGTGGACTGAAGGAAAGAAAAATTTTCCAGCGCCAGATCGCCAGTCGCCTGAACATCACCGAGCCCCAGCATGCGACAGTCGATCGCTGTTGCCAATTTTGCTGCCATTTTGATTGAACCGGGCTCAGACGGCAAATCAGCCATTAGTTGCCAGGGTTTATCGTTGGAAATAATTTTGAGTGCAGCTCGAGATTCGTATTTCATCTTGTCGGCAGAATTTTTCGGCAGAAATAGGTCGAAAACGCTGATGGTAATACCGCCAGTGTTAAGCGTGAGTTTCACCTCTGGTTGAATTAAAAAGAGATGTGCTGTCAAATTATTGATGGTGAATTCGTTGAGATCGAGGCTTAATGGCATCACCATTTCCTTGACGGTCGTATCAGTCACTGCGGAAGAGTCGGTGACCAGCAAGTCATCGAAATTCCACTGCAAATTTTCTTTTTGTACCAGATTAATGGAAGGATTATCGATGATAATTTTTGAGATGGAGATTTCTTTTTTAAGCAGCCGTGAAAGACGGTATTTCAATAGCAGGTGATCAATGGAAAAAAATGTGGTTGAGTCGTTAAGCTGTTGACTGGAATCCGTTCGCTCGAAAATGACGATGTCATCAATGCTGATACCGGCAAACGGATTAAGCCAGACGTATCCAACAGTGACTCGTCGTTTTATGGCGGTTTCAATTTTGCTGACAACCATTGCTTTTAGTTTTTCTAGCGGAAAAATTTTGCGCGCCACCAGCAAGGCAACCAAAATGATTGTGACCAAAACAATAATAAGCTTGGAAATTATTGTTAGAGTTTTTTTAACCATTGTCCAAATAAAGTTTATCTCTGAAAACAAAATTGCCTTTCAACTTTTCGTTTAAATCATCTGGTTCCATGGCAAATAACGGGCAAATTTCCAAGGCGCCGATTAAATTGTTGTTGGCATCGAATGGCACCTGATAACCAGCTTGTTGCAGTAGGCGGCCATAATAATTCATCAAATCGCGCCGAGCCGTCTCAGCAGAATCATTCCCCTTGGCATTTTTAATCGGGCTGAACTCGTCCTCCCGCACAATTTCCATAATTATACTTTTTTTTGCCAGCGGTAGCGCATCAAAAATGAACATTTCAAATTTATAGCCATTGGGTGCATCGGGTTGAACAAGCTTGCCCTTTTCGTCCAGATAAGAGATTTTTTTATGAGCAATGTGATAAGGCAGCGTCAACTGGCTGGTGATAATTTTTTCAATAAAATCGAGACGCAGCAGATGAATAGCAATGCTGCCGCCGCAGTATTTTAATTGTCCTTTTGAATTTCTGGCTGCCATCTGTGAGGCCGTCAAGTCGCTGTACTCAATCACAGTTGTTTTGCCATTGATTTGTCCGACAATACCGACCTTCTCCTGAGGATCAGTCCTGGCGATGACTTTTGCTGACATGTCCGCTCCAGCCTGATGGTGATAACCGATGAAATAGGGATCGCATATTTTGATCAGCACATTATCGACTTGAAAATAAAATATCTCTTCAATGCCTCGTCTGGCCATTTCATCTAAACAATTGTTGTCACGCAAAGCAAACAGCGTTCCTCCATGTCCATTGGGATTGGTGAAAATATAGTCCTTTTGAGCCAGAAAGAAAGCTCCCTTTTCGTCCAATGCTGGCATCATCCCTTGCTGAAAGAAAAATATATCGTCTGCTTTCAATCCGAAATAGCAGTTGCTTTTAAAAAATTGGACAGTCTCGGCATGATTTGTTTCGCTGGTCATGATAAACCAGGGAATAGTGGTGTGGTACTTTCGATTCAAAGCAAGAATTTTTTCGGCGTGCATCTGGAAAAGACTTTTGCCACTGATAGGCCCAGCAGGAAATTGTCCTTTGGGTCCATCAAATCCCAGCCGCGAACCTTGTCCGCCCGCCACTAATAATGCTGCAACTTTTCCTTTGGCCAATAAGTGTTCACCAACTATTTTAACGCGTTCGGCCTGGGCTTTTTGCACAGCGGTTTTGGCAACTGGCAGGATGGAGATTGGTTCTAATTTTCCAGCGAATTTTTTTTTATTTTTCCATCGCAGGCAATCCCTTTTCAGCTTCTCCATTAGTTTAAAATCAATAGCGTTAATCTGGTTAATTAGTTTTCTTTGGCTATTTTCAGATAGCTCATCCCAAAATCGGAAAATGTGAGATTGACCAAATTTCTCAGCTCTTTGTTTCAACTTCAGTACTGTGTCACTGTTTATTATTTCCATCAGCATCCTGATCGATAATAAGCTGTGTAGGAT
>CAZNDR010000197.1:0-3379 GCA_964571835.1 uncultured Cytophagia bacterium
GTAATGTCCTCGGACTGTGAATTGACTGAAATCGATATTTCGCCGTCGCTCAGAAAAAAGAGCTAACCTCATCATCCGTTCATTTTTGATGTCGGTCAATATTTGGCTAACGTTTTCCATACTGGTAAAATGCGGAATTGCCGTTTGATCGTTCGTCAGTGAGTTAGCCACAGTTACAAATAAATCGACATCTTCCAGTGCGTCATGCAGATTTGCATTGGATTGGTAGGCGGCCAAAAGATTGGGATAAGCGAGATAAAGCGCCTTGAGAAATTTTATCAATTGCGGTTCTAAAAGCTGGATTTCGACATCCATCAAGATTCGGTCATATGAAGCGTGCAAAGCATGAAGTATGGCATCGGCGCTAATAAAGACTGGCAAATCTTTAGCATAAATATCATGAAAGGCGTGACCAAAACAGCCGTACTTTAGCCGTTCAGTGACCAAAAATCGACTGGTCTTGAGCAGTTGCAACTCGTTTTCTGTCAATTGATATAATGAAATGACTGAGTCCAGATAACAAAAATTGTTGACAGAAAAACCTGTTTGATTGTCGGCATAATAGGTATTTGGCGGTGCAAAACGGGATAACAATTCTTCGGCTTTTAGATTTTGATTGTCGATAAGAAATTGCCGATAGCTATCGACATCAAAGTTGCTTTGAGCAAGTACAAGTTGAGAAGCAAAACTGCCAGCTAAAATGATAAACAGAATTTTTGTTTTTTTCATGATGCCTCCTCTTTATAATCATAAACCAAAATACGCTGATTATTGACTGAATAATTATGCCTGATAATATATCACTTTTTTTTTACTTTGTCAATTGATAAATTCAAATTGAGAAAAAGTTGTCTTTAGCAGGCAAAGGAAAATTGTTAAAAAATTGTGCCGGCAATTTTCAATGAAGTCACCAGCGCTAATCCGATTTGTGAAGAAGCAATCAAGCAACATCTTGCAGCAAGCACCCAGCATCAATCTAACTTTTTGTCATTTGCCAGGAGAGCAATATTGCACCAGAAAGGAGCCTAATCGTCTGTGTCTTGTTCTTTTGCTTCTCCCAACGTATTCCCAGCCTTGCCAGCTAATCATTGGCAGCATGGCTAACGAGCTAACTGAATCAGCCCACTACCAGCCAAAAACAGAATGAAGACCCACGCCTCATAAAAACGCCAGCGAAAGAAATGTGCACACCACTTTTCGGCGGCATTAGCAATTAACGCTTTGCTATCTAGTTTTTATCCAGCCTGCTGTTTAGTGAAAGCTAAAATGGGCATCACTGACAAGGAAGCGATCGATAAAATTAATCCCGCCAGCGAAGTATCTGACGCCTCTATGTTGATCAGTGCTGGAATACTTTCGTACAAAACGAAAACGGCTAAGAGAAAGAAAGTTGCCGTAACCAGATAGAGCGCTTTTTTTCAGCAAAGCTGCGTTCTTTTTCGTGAGCGTGAGGACGGGCTTTGAGCAAACGCTAGATCAGCGCAGCACCAGATAATAATTCAATCAGATTGTCAGTGCCAAAGGTAATCAGCGTAGCGCTGGCAGCTATTATACCAGCGGTTATGGCGATTAATGCTTCAACCACATTCCAGACGACAGTAAGCCATTCCAGAAAAAGAGCGCGTCGATGAAATTTAAATTTATATCCTTTAGGTTGTTTGGTTAACTGCATTAGTGCCTTACAATTTCCAGCGCGAACTAAAATAATAACTCTGAAAAAAAAAGTCCAGCAAAGAAGGGGGTAAGGCAAAAATGATTTTTTATCATTCAGCCTGGCAGAGGAGGTGTTAAGCCGATAAAAGATAAGTTTGGTCCTGTAAAGAAAAATTTGTGCAAGACAAAAAAGGAAAGTCTTTTGGCGAAAATTATTTCTTCCCGCAGTTTGAAATAATTTTTGCTGCGGGAAGAAATAGGGGAGGACTACATCAAATTGTGCTTGGCAATGGTTTGATGTTTTTGCTTCTTTTTTCAATGTGAAGGCTAGCTTCTGGTATGCGAAGCCGGAAATGCTCATTCGGCGGAAAACTCTCTTAGTTGTCTATTTTAGGCAAATAATGAAATGGTGGCAAAGCTACACCTCGTTCGAAAAATATATTTCGATGGTCTTCTCGTTTTTCCAAAATAACTTTGATTGTTTGGCTGTTATTTTTTCGGACAATGGATATTTCGACTTCTTCATCTTCTTCCAAATCAGAGAGAATTTCTGTTACATCATCAGGTCGGGAAATTTTTTCGCCATTAACCTTGGTGATAACATCACCCGATTGGAGACCGGCCTTTTCAGCCGGGCTGTCCTCTTCAACCTCTAACACCAGCGCACCATCGTCGGCTTTCACACCAAAATATGGCGCTAATTTCTCATTCAATTCATGCAAACGGACGCCTAAATAAGCACGCTCGCCGGCAAAAATACTAATCAGATTTTTATCACTGCCTCCAAGGGAAAAGGCATAGCCCCAGTCGTTCTTTGTTTTGTCAAGAACAACGGTTATGATTTTTTGATTGCCATCGCGAATTAAAGTTATTTTGACTTTCTCGCCAGGATTGAATTTGCGAATTATTCGGGTCAGTGTCTGCGGTGTTCTGATTTTTATGTCATTGACAAGCTGAATGACGTCGTCTTCCATAATACCGCATTCGTCAGCCGGACTGTCAATTACAACTCGACGAACGATAACACCAAATTCTGCACTTAATTCCTTTTTTTCTCTCCGATTTAATTCATCAACAGATACACCAAGATATGCCCGCTTTTTGTTTGACCTTTCTTTGGCGATACTACAATCCATTGCTGTGAAAATCCACACTGATAATAAAATGGATAATCCAAGTACGACATATTTTTTTTTCATTTTTGGTTTCTCCTGCTTTCACTTTTATAGTTTGCCTTCTTAGCACTGAATTTATTCGAAGTAGCTACTCATCACTTTTAATTTTATGACTTGGACAGACGGAAAAAAGTTTTATTGTTCATTGAACAAGTTGAACCTAAAATTGATCGCTAAGCTTAATCTTTTTTTGGTGTGACACTATTTTATTGAAACAGAATGATAGAGTCAAACGACTTATTCGTTTGAATTCAGAGGCAAGAATAGGTTATTATCTGCTAATAAGTCGTTTCAGCATTGGGAAATAACACCTTTTGCTAAGCGCTATTTGTAGAATTTTGAATTACAGTGCTGGTTGAATTTATTAATTTTTTGGACAAAAAGGGCAATCATTAACTTCGTCTCTCGTTGCTGATCGACAATTAAACCTTCATGCTGAATTATTCATCAACTAAAAGGTTAATTGCAAAGTGCTTGTTTGAAAGTCAGGTCGAAAAAAATGACTAATTATTATCGATGTACCTTGGCAATTTATTTATTCGATGGCCAGA
>CAZNDR010000197.1:3389-7753 GCA_964571835.1 uncultured Cytophagia bacterium
CATTTGCAATCGTCTAAATTACTGGCTATTGAAATAAAGCTGCCTTTCAAGATGGATGATATCATTGATCGTTGAAGTGGTTTTTTTTTGCTTCATCGAGCACATAATTCTAAAGAAAGCAGAACAGAAAATTTTCTAAAAAATAGTAGGTCATCAAAGAATATTTATAATTCAACTCAGGAGGTGACAGTCATGAGTTACTTAAAAAAATCAAAGTTGCTGATGCTATTTTTTGTTTCTACTATGAGCTTTTTGATTTCCGGTTGCTACACGCAGTTTTCGCGCCCTCACGTAGAAACCGAAGAAGACTACTATTCAAGGGCAAATGAGGATGGAGAATATGTTCAGGATGCGGAAGCAGACAATCAAAGTGATTCCAATGATCAAGATACAGTTTATGTAAATAATTATCAGTATGACATCTACCATTATGATACGCCATTTTATTATGATCCCTTGTTAGGTTCTCCTTATTTCTATGATCCTTATGGCTGGTATTATTACACAGGAATTTATCCCTATTATTGGTGGAATCCATATTATCATTGGTACTATCCGGGTTGGTACGCTGGCTATTGGTACGGCGATTATTATTGGGACAGTTATCCAAGATATTATCATCATTACGGAAGCGATGATGGCGCTATCAATCGTCAACGAACTTTTTCTCGGCGAAACGGCGGCTTTGTCGATAGAAAACCACGCACCTCATCAGGCGATATTGAATCAGTCAGTCGTATTGCGCGAGACGGAAACCGGACTGACCGCAATGAGGTGGTATTAGATCGTGGTGAAGCACGGAATATTGGCACTGCTGGGAAGGACCGCACTTCAACAAAAAATCTGAGGCCAACGGTTGACAAAAATCGAGACAGCAATATCAAAGGCGATGCGCGGCCAGCTAACCGAAATATCAAGCCCCAAACCGCGACCGGCAAAGAATCCCTATCGAACATACGAGCACGATCGACTTCCAAAGATGTAGCAAAGCCTAAGGTGAGAACCGGCAACTCCTCTTCGGGGAAAGAGAAATCAATGGCAACTCCCAGATCTTCGACCAATCGTCCACCGCGATCTGATGTTGCGCCGCGCTCTAGCAAATCGCAGTCATCTGTGCCGCCTGCAGTGAGACGTAACGCGACGCCCAAAAGCTCAGGTATTTCCAGCTCGGGTTATACACCAACAAGAAATTCGGGCAACAGCGGTGGATCAGCCAATCGTCCTTCAGGATCATCTTTTAATCGCAGTTCAGCTACTTCAGGCAGAACGAGCAGTGGCGGCGGATCGCGAAGTTCCGGTTCATCAGGAAGCAGCAATAGCGGATCTCGAAGTTCAAGTTCTGGCAGCAAATCGACAAAGGCAAAATGAAGTTGCAGGGAATTAACAAAATGGAGAGCACAGAAATGAAACTAAAATTTAGCTTAATAATCGGATTGAGCTTAGTAATGGCATCAGCAGGTCTTGCTCAGAATGAAGCATTTTTATTGGGAACTTCTTCTGGAGTTGGCGGACGGGCTTTATCCATGGGCAGCGCTTATCTTGCTATTGCTGATGACTATTCCGCCACCTTGTGGAATCCCGCTGGTTTGACTCAATTGAGACGAATGGAGCTGTTTGCCTCAATGTCATATTTAAAATATAATGATGAGGCAACTTTTGCCAATACATCAAACACAGACAAGACAACCAAAACTAAGCTAAATTCAATTGGCTTCGCCTTTCCCATTCCGACATATCGCGGTAGTATGGTTTTGGCAGTTGGCTACAATAAAATAAGAAATTTTGATGCTGGATTTTTATTTGATCGCCATAATTCGAGGCTTGACGTTCAGCAGACATATAATGAGATCGAAGCTGGAGATATGGCAAATTGGGTGCTATCTGGCGCGATTGAAGTTACGCCAAACATGTCGGTGGGGGCTTCATTTAATTTATGGCGCGGCGAAGATGAATATACCTGGGATTTTTTCGAGCAGGACATCAATAATACCTACTACTATGATACTTATTCCTATAATCAACAGGTATTGACAAAATTCCAGGCTACCAATTTTAAAATAGGATTGATGTATCAGCTTGGCATTTTGGGCCGATTGGCGGCGACAGTCAGCACTCCCGTTAAAATCACTGCCAAAGAGGAATGGTCGGAGAATATCAGCCAAGTTGAGGATGAGGATAGTCCGGATGCCGATTATACTGACAGCGACGGTGGAAATTGGAAATACGGTTTGGAGGCGACCTGGTCTTTTGCTGCAGGAGCCGCTTTTACACTGTTGCCAAACATTGTTCTTTCTGCAGATGTTGAATATAACGATTGGGCACAGATGAGATACACCACCGAACCACCAGTGGGAAATAAATATAGCAAGAACCTCAATTTCAAACAAAATTTTGAAGCGACAACGACCATACGGCTGGGCGGTGAATTTACCATCCCCCTATTAAATACACAATTGCGAGCTGGAATCATCCGCCAGCCTTCACCACGGATATATGCTTCAGAAAAAGCTGATCGCAACTACCTTACCGCCGGATGCGGCATCCTCTTGGATAAGCAGGTGAAACTGGATGTGGCTGCGATTCGTGGCTGGTGGCAAAATGATGGAACATATTTGTCGGAAGATTTTTCTGACATCAGCGAAAAGATAGTTGTCGATAAGATATTTGCCACCATTTCCATTCGTTTTTAATGCTCAAATTTTAATTTAAGCTTGCAAAAATCTCTGTCATTAGTTATCTTGATGGCAGAGATTTTTTTTTGACCACCTGACCATGTTACTTATGTTTTTTCGACAAAATATAAAAATGACCTTTCTGATGATTTTTCTTATTATGAGCGTTCCTGCTGGATCAGCCAACGATAAGCTAAAAAAAGCAGAGGAATTTTTTCAGAACGCCTTAGTCGCGCACCAGCAGGGTCAAATTGATCAGGCGATTCGCTATCTGATGAATGCGCTTCAATTGAACAACAAAATGGCCAGAGCGCACCATCAACTAGCGTTGCTTTATATGGACGAGAGTAGCGTTCAGGGCCGGTTTTGGGCAACTTTCGAGATAGAAAAAGCCTTGAGAATCGAGCCAGATAATTTGCAATTTTTGTACACCCAGGCGCTTTTAAATCTGAAGAAAGGAATTAGCTTTACCGCTGAAAGGCAATTCAAAAAAATAGTCGAAATCGATCCGGATTTTGCTGAAGCCTATAAACAATTGGCCGCTTTGAAAGAAGCTGAAATGTTTCATTATCAGGATATGATAAGCATCGAGCCAACGAGCGAAGGCATCATTTATATGCAATCATTCGCTGATGAATTGCTCGATGAAACGGCTGAGTATTATAAAAAAGCCATGGCTGCCAAACCATTTTCTCCAGCAAATTATTACCAACTTGCCATGTTGTTTTATGAGGCTGGAAATTTCGAGAGCATGATGCAACTGCTGGAAAGCGCAATAAAAATCAATCCGCAGGACAAAAATTGTCATCTGTTTTTGGGACTTGCCTATCAGCACCAAAGAA
This sequence comes from uncultured Cytophagia bacterium, assembly GCA_964571835.1. Classification (GTDB taxonomy): domain Bacteria; phylum Zhuqueibacterota; class Zhuqueibacteria; order Thermofontimicrobiales; family Thermofontimicrobiaceae; genus CAZNDR01. The sequence continues at coordinate 6,904 of CAZNDR010000197.1, forward strand.
AATATGACTTAGCGCTGCAACAATTCAATCGGGCGAGAGAATTGATGGAAGTGCCGGAACGGAATATTATGGAATCGGTTGATCTGCTTTTGACGCCACAAGAAAAAATTCATTTTGATTCATTATCTCTATCCGAAAAAGAGCACTTTAAAAATATTTTTTGGAAACAAAAAGATCCGTTTTATTTGAGCCAGGAAAATGAGAGGGAATTGGCGCATTTCAGTCGGGTGGCTTATGCCAATTTGCGTTTTTGTCAGCCTCAGCGTAATTTGTCTGGCTGGCAAAGCGATCGGGGTAAAGTTTATATTCGTTATGGCCCGCCAATGTCAAAATTTAAAACCAAACCCCATTTGGGTGAAATGGCAGCAGTGGGCAGGAATCCGCTGGTCCATTCTCGTGAAGTCTGGATTTATCCGGGATTTTCTTTTACCTTTGAAGATGAATATTTATCGGGCAATTATCAATTCGCCAGACATCTTGAACCAGACCTGGATAATAAACTTATTTTTTTTGAAAAAATCAAAAATGAACCTGACTATTTTCAATCAGGTCCTGATTCGCTGTTTTTTCAGACGCCACTTGATATCCTTGCTTTCAAGGGCGACGAAGGAGGTATTGAGTTAGAAATATGTTATGCTTTGCCATTAATTGAGATTATTGAATCACCGCAGCGCCGCAAAGAACTATCGATTAATAAAGGGCTGTTTATTTTTGATCAGCAGTGGGATGAATACGTAAGGCGAACAGGCAAGCTGCAGTTCAGCCAGAAAAGCAAACGTGTTTTCGGCGAGGAAGAATATATTGTTGCCAAAGAGGAAGTGATTTTGCCGTCTGGAAATTTTCACTTTGC
>CAZNDR010000198.1:0-7750 GCA_964571835.1 uncultured Cytophagia bacterium
ATTAATAAGCCATGCCGAAAAACCAATGACGCACGAATCAATAGCGTCTGATTAAAAGAATTTAATAAATTTTGTCCATTGATTGCATGATTTTTGCTTTGCCAACTAGGCTAATTATAAAGATTCATTTTATGAATATGGTTATCAATGGAGAGCAAATATGTGTCATCGCAGGAAGACGATTAATCTTACGATTCTAATAATAGCCTTAATATTTGCCTTTTTTGAGAAAAAGGCGTCAGCTCAAAACCTTAATCCTGCCTTTCCACGAATTGGTCAAGTATTTTTTTTTGAAGCAGGCGCTGCTGGGGCTGATATTTGGAAAAATCATGATTTATTAGCAGTTCGTTTTTATAAAAGTTGGCTTGCCAAAAAGATCAAAGCGGCCAATCCTAATGTCATTCTATTAGGCGCAAATGCAGAAATTGTCGGCGAAGAAATGAAACGAATACTTGGCAGGGACCTTCCCGAGGGATGGTTTGCTCGCTGGGACAACGGAGAAAAAATAAAAATTTGGGGCGGCTATTTGATGAATTTGACCGAGGATTGCCCCAAAGTAAATTTCGTTTATGGTGAACAAAAATTTTATGAATTTCTGGCACAATACCTAAAACAAAATACCGATTGGAATTATTTTAATGGTCTTTATTTTGACGGTTGGATAGCGGGAATACAGTGGATGACCAGCAATTATGGAAAACTGGATTTTAATAATGATGGTGTTGCTGATGGTGAGAGTAAAGTGCTATCGCTATGGAGCCGGGGTAATGAATTATTAATAGGCAAGGTAAGAGAATTAACCGGCAAAATAATTTTAGCCCATGAGGCTGCAGGAACGTATTATTTTAATGGTAATGCTTTTGAGTTTTGGACGCAAGAGACAGCGGGTTCTAGAGGCTATAATGTAGCTAGTGCCCGACTTTTATCACAAAATTCTGTCGCACCTCGGCTTAATTACGCGAATGGTTATGCTGGCAGTTTTGTTGAATTGGCGAAAAAGCCATGGTTAGGCACTCTAACCGGCAGTGTCTTTAGAGCTGACTTCACTTCTGCTCAAATTGAGGGTGTCTTTTTTGGTCATGATGAAGGGAGTTTTGCTCATCGTTTTACGTTTTTGCATGATGAATTTGAAGCGAATCTGGGCTATCCCACAAGCAGTTCACAAAGCTTAGCATCGGGATTATGGGTCAGATATTTTGAGAATGGGGCAATTATTTCTAATATTTCAGGGGAACCTAAGACCGTCTATTCTAATCAACTTACTGGCGGTCCCTATTGGCGATTTAGAGGCTCGCAGGATCCAGTATGTAATAATGGTGCTCCCTTTGATAGTGACCATCCAATAAATTTTGAAGGGATGGATGGAATTTTGCTTTTTAAACAACCTATTACCTTGGTAACACCCATCATTATTGATAATGTGCTTTACAATTTAACTACTGCGGGTCAACGAGCTGCAGAATATAAAGGCACCTGGACACAATCAAGGCTTGGTAGCGATGGTTATGGGCTAAGCATTAGCTGGGGCTCGCAGAGTGAATTATATGCTTATTCAGCTGCCGGCAATGGTGACAATACCGCCACCTATAAGCCCAAAATTGAGGTGGCAGGTGAATATGAAGTATTTGAGTGGCACGGAGGTATTGAATCAGGATATAAAGCCGCCAGTGATGCGCCGTATAAAATATACTATAAAAATGGTACAGTGCCGGGCACAATAGATCAAACAAGAAATAGTGGTAAATGGAATTCGTTAGGCACCTTTAATTTCGAGAAAGGCAATAGCGGATATGTTCAAATTTCAAATAAGGCAAATGGATACGTAATATCAGATGCCATTAAATTTGAACTTAAAAATGCAGATAATTACACGCCTCCGCCTGCAGATAAGTTACCACCAAATGAACCGCGCTCGCTGCAATTATTGGAAAGAACGAAGACCAGTCTATCGCTAAGTTGGTCAGCGCCTTTGCCAGCGTCAGATAATGATATCGCCTCTTATTATCAAATATATCGGGATGGTACACCGTTAACCACAACCGTAAGCTTAACTTTTGTCAATTCAGGATTAGAAAGTGGTATTACTTATAATTATGAAATTTATTCTTATGATGATGCCGGAAATCGAAGTACTCAAGCGGCAACTGGAAGTTTTGCTACTTTAAGTGATATTGATTCAACTCCTCCTGAAATAAGTTCGCTCAATGTCTTAAGTCTCAATACCATCGAAGTCGTCTTTTCGGAACCAGTGGTTGAAGCACAGGCGACAGATATTACCAATTATTCTATTAATAATAATATTCAAATAACTAACGCTTTCATCTTTAATTCGACAAAAGTTCATCTTAAAACGAGTGCACATCAGGCAGGCGATATTTATGTTTTAACGATAAATAATATCGAAGACCAGTCAGCGCAGAAAAATAAAATCGCCTTGAACAGTCAAAAATCGTACTCTGCAGTTGATAGATTTTTGGTGTATATTTCTGCTGATAATAATTATGAATTATATGTAAATGGTAATAAATTAGGCGAGGGAAATGATTCGTGGTGGGAAGCTGAAAATTATCTTGTATTAAATCCGCAAGAAAAAAATGTTGTGGCCATTAAGGGCATCGATGTTGGTGGAGAGGCGGGCTTAATTGTTGAAATTGAATATGGTGGAACCAGCTATATTTCAGATGACCAATGGAAAGTGAGCACCTCTCTTGAGAGTAACTGGCAGTCAAAGGATTTTTCAGATGAGGGGTGGCTTAGAGCAGTTTCTTTTGGCGCTTATGCTTCTGCCGCAGCAAAGCCGTGGAGTGATACACCTAACGGTGGAATTATAAATGGCATCTCTATCAATAAAGGGATACAGTGGATTTGGTCAGCAAATAATATAGATGATAATACTATTTATTTAAGAAGAACAATATCGAAAGACATGACTCCCCCTAGTGCCCCACAAGGGGTAACGGTAAAATTGCCGTAGCACTTGCTTAAGTGGGAAATTTGTTTGCCTGATATTGGCAGTTGGGTCTTTTAAGATTGTCCTGTACAATTTAAATTTGGAATCAAAAATGAATCCTATAGAAAATTCTTCTGAACTTACTCAACAGAAAATTAAGAAATTTGAAATTCTAAAAACAATTGAAAAAAAGGAAATAAAAAGAAGAAGCTTCAGATCAGGTTTTGTGTTTGGATTTTTTGTAACCTATTTAATAATAGGCTTGGCTATATTGACTTTTCTGCCGAGCAAAAAAAAAATAATCAGTGGTGGACTTAATTTTATTATGGCTGATTATTTTGAAGAGATTATCAAAGCCGTACCAGATGGCTATGTCACCAAGAACAAAGAAAAATTATTGAACGTTTTGGATCTATTTGTAAATAGCGCGGCCAAAAACTATGTTTCTAAGTCTGAGTATCGCCAAATTTTACTGATCATTACGAGAGCCCTTCAGGACGGGATTCTCCAATATCAAGAATTAGATAGCATCCTTAACGCCATGGAAAGAGCAGCGAGCGCTTCGGACTAATAAAGGATTTCAAGTGATTCGATCAAAAGTATTTTCGAAAATAATAATTTTTGTTTTTGGTTTTTGTTTGGGTGGTTTTGTTTCTGTAAGTATCATAAGAGAAGCGCTGCCTTTGCGAGACCATGTTTATGTCATCGGTATTTATATTATTTATATATCACCGATAATTTTGGCCCTTTTAATTTGGTACAAGTCGATTCTAAAAATTGGGATTGAGATTTTTGGTGAAGAAAAAGGTGACTTTTTTAATACTATATTGACCTTTGTGGTTGTGTCAATTCTAGTTATTTTTATTTTAGTAATTGGAATTTTTTATTCAGCATTTATTTGAGAGATAGTCGAAAAAATAATTTAAATGACTTCTTCCCTTTCGCACACAAAATTTCATCAACCAAAATCCTCTTTTGGTGGGCGATGTCTAAGTTAAATCTGATGAATAAAAACGATATTAGATAATTTTTTGAACCAAGCTCCAATCATAATATTTTTTTATTTCTAAAAAAGATAAAAACCCACCAGACTGAATCCAGTGGGCTTATGCCAAAGATTATTGTGGTGATGTTGCTAGCATAATTTCAAAAAAGATTAGGCAATAGTTAAACAGCTATTTTAAAAACGTTGATTTGTAAATGATACTTGCCTATGATGGAGAAATGATAAAAGGCTAGCCTATTAATCCAGTTGCTTCAAACGCGGTTAGCAGAAATGAAATCTCATCTGATCGCCTTAAAAATAGCCGGAGAGCCAGAACAAGTCCAATAGTCCTGCACGATGAATCTGTCAACAGAACGCATGTTTCATTTTTCAAATTTCTCATCATAACAAGGCCAAAAAATAGCCGCACTAAAGAGCAAGATTAATTAAAATAGAACCCGCCAAGAAAATTAGCTTGCTTATAGCGCGGGCTATTTTGCGTGGGTACAAAAAGGGCAACAACGGCGAAAACTCAAACTACAATTGAGAGAATAGATTTTAAGAGAAATATTCAATGACATTATCCAAGATATTATCTAAATCATATCTCGGAGAATAGCCAATCAATTTTTTTGCTTTTGTCAAATCTGGCACTCGAATGGCCATATCCTCAAAGCCTTCCTCATAAGCTTCTTTATAGGGCACGAAAATGATATTCGATTGAGAATTAGTTTTCTCTTTGACTTTTTGGGCAAGTTCTAATATCGTTATTGGCGAGTCATTGCCCAGATTAAAAATTTCGCCTATTGCCTTATTTTCATTGGCGAGAGAAACAATCCCGTTGATAACATCAGCAACATAGCAAAAACAACGGACTTGACTGCCGCTTCCATAGACAGAGATCGGCTCACCTTTTAACGCCTGGTTTACAAATCTTGGGATTACCATCCCATAGCGTCCGGTTTGACGAGGCCCAACAGTGTTGAATAAGCGAATAATGACAACTTTTAGAGCTTTTTCTTTATAGTAGGCTAATGATAAAAACTCATCAATTGCTTTAGAACTAGAATAACTCCAGCGGTTTTTCGTCGTTGGTCCTAAAACACGGTCATCATTTTCTTTGAAAGGGACCTTATTACTCTTGCCATAGATTTCTGAGGTAGAAATAATAACCACTTTTTTTATATAGCGATTGGCTAATTTCAACACGATATCCGTGCCTAATATGTTTGTCTGAATAACTTCTACCGGTTTGCTGATAATCAAGTCCACACCAACCGCCGCCGCCAAATGGTAAATAATATCGCATTCGCTGACTAAACGATCCATGACTGTCTCATTCAAAATCGTTTCAATTGCAATATGAAATTTTTTATTCGACAGCAAGTGCTCGACATTTTTGATGGTGCCAGTTGAAAGGTTATCAATAACATAAACATCATCACCTTTTTTTAAAAGTGCTTCTGCTAAATGGGATCCAATAAAACCAGCTCCTCCAGTAATTAACACATTCATGCGCTTAGCTCCTTAGCAAGTTATTTTTAAATTCCGCTACCAGAAATGCGGGTGAAAAAATTATGACATAAACATTTGATATTGCATGCTACAATATGATACTTTATTTTTTTATTTTACCGTTGCTAATTTGTACAAAAAAACTTTGGGAACATTTTGAGAATATATTAATTCAAATGCGGCAGGTAATTGATCATGTTTTTGTAAAATCTTTAGCCGAGGTCGCGTTTGTTCTTCGACTGTGCCATAATATATATATTTAGCTTTCCTTTCCTCGGCGTATCGTAAAAGTTCATCAGCGGTATCCACATCAGGAATAAGTTCAGTTTTCATGCCACTGAGATAGCCAAGATGGGGTTTGCGAGCAAGAATGATGGTAGAATTGTGTGCGCCCTGTTTGATTGTTTCAGCAATTTTCAATAAATATCGAGGCTCACTGGTAATTGTTTCTTTTATTTGGATGAAAGAGTCTTTTATCATAAAAAGGATCAGGATAATAAGAATTGTTTTGCTGATTATTTTATAGCGAGCTTTGAAGGCCTGGTCGCTTTTTCCAAAATTTTCATAAAATAAAAAATAGACAATGAAGAAGAGGAAAAAATTAGCAATATAGAGGTAGAATCGTAAATCAAAATTGACAATGCAATATATTAAAAAACCAAGCAGCGCGATTGAAAAATAAGTAAGGTGGATTTTGTTAATGTTACTGATAACCAGCAAAATCCCGGGGGCAACCAGCAGATAGCCAGGAAATTTAATTAATGAGAAAAGCAACATTTGAAGATAGGGAATTATATTCTTGAAGAAAAAAATCATAAACGCAGTGAAATTGCCAAAGATCAATGAAAATATCGAGCCATATTTTTCAGAAGCGCTTTCCTTCTTTTCAGTCCAAGCAAAATCTGCATCGTTATTGGGAGTTTCGCGGCTAACAAAACTTGCAGCAATTGTTTTATGAGCATCAGAAACAAATGGCTTACCGTAATAGATTGTGTTCAGTATGAGCCAAGGAGATAAAGTAATTACAGTGGCTATGCCAAAAATGGCTATCGCTTTTAGAATTTTTAAAAAAGGCCATTTGGGAGGATTGAGAATAATTAATGAAAATATAATCGCCACGGGCAACACAATTGCATTCAAGCGAGTCATAACTGAGTATCCAGTAACCAAGCCCGCTAAAAATAAATTAGAAATTGAAAAATTCCCTTTGCGAAAAATGAAATAGCTAGAAAAGGAAAATAAAAAAGCGAAAAGCATATCGGTGGAAGCCAAAATTGAAAAGGGAAAGATAAGTATCAGCAGCAGCAAAAAGGTAAAAAAGGCTAACCGGGTATTAAATAAAACCTTCAATGTCAGAAAAGAAAAAAAAGCAAAAAGGACAGAAGAAATAATAGAAATAAATTTTCCAGCGAGGAAAAAATCACCAAATACATAATAGAAACTAATCAGGACAAAGAAATACCCTGGTCCGTGATCTTCCTCATAATAGCGTTCGCCGCTCATTATTTTTTTTGCATTTTCCACATATGCGCCGTAGAAATCAGTTTCTACACCAAACGTGCCTATTTTATGAAATTGACCAACAACGATCAATAGGGCCAAAAAGAAGAGACCAGTTATAATAGCTAATTTTTCATATCTATCCAAATGAGAAAATAAATAATTTAATTTGAACTTCATAATTGACCGTATTTTTTTAATATTTAGCAAATGTAATTACTTCGCTTATTGCTTGGCTAGCATACCAATATATGCGTGGAGCTCAATTTGAATTTTAATAAAAAACTCACGTTAAACCTTATTTTCAAGCTTATTCTCTATAATTAACTTCGACATTTTCCAGATATGTAGCCCTTCAAACCAGGATAAGACAAGTCCAAGAGCTAAAAATGGAATGGTAGTGATTCCGTGTAACACAAAAGCATAGCCCAATGCTTCGCTTTTGGGAACGCCGAACAAACCAAGCGATAGTTGACATAACCAATGGTAGGTTCCAATGTAGCCGGGTGACGAGGGCACCACGATGCTAATACTGACAACAATCATTAGCACAAGCGACGCTATTAAGGGTAACTTAAAATTAAAAGCCACCAAACCAAGGTAAAAGGTCAGTAAGTAGCTAAACCAGAGAAGCAAAGTTAACAGAAAAACTATTAGGTAATGCTGCCAATTTTTTAATCCAATTAATCCATTAAAAAAAGAGGACAATAAGTCAAGGACTTTGATTTTCATTTTATGAGAAAAAGGTTTCATAAAGTAACTTATCACTCTAATGGCGACTACCATTTTTAGTTTAAAGA
>CAZNDR010000199.1:0-7715 GCA_964571835.1 uncultured Cytophagia bacterium
ACCAAGGACGGCGAACGTTTAGTTGGGCAGATTGCCAAACGCCAGGCAGTTACCAATCCTACCAATACTATTTATTCCATAAAAAGGTTTATGGGCAGACGGTTCAAAGAAGTGAGCCGTGAAATCGAAGAAGTGCCGTATAAGGTAATCAGCGGCAAAAATGATGTGGCACGCGTCAAAATTGGCGATAAAGAATATTCGCCACAGGAAATATCTGCTATGGTGCTGCAAAAAATGAAACAAACTGCTGAAGATTATTTGGGCCAAAAAGTTACCGAAGCTGTAATTACTGTTCCGGCGTATTTTAATGACAGTCAGCGACAGGCGACCAAAGAAGCGGGTGAAATTGCCGGCTTAAATGTCAAACGGATAATTAACGAGCCCACGGCTGCCTCATTAGCTTATGGTTTGGACAAAAAACGAGATGAAAAAATTGCTGTCTTTGATCTTGGCGGTGGTACCTTTGATATTTCAATCCTTGAGCTTGGCGATGGTGTTTTTGAAGTTAAATCGACCAACGGCGATACCCATTTGGGCGGGGATGATTTCGATCAGCGCGTCATTGACTGGATGGTTGACGAATTTCTCAAGCAGGAGGGAGTTGATTTGTCAAAAGATCCAATGGCTCTGCAGCGACTGAAAGAAGCGGCTGAAAAAGCAAAGATGGAATTATCGACGGTTACGCAAACAGACATTAATTTGCCTTTTATCACGGCAACCGATGCTGGACCAAAGCATTTGAATATGACATTAACCAGGGCAAAATTTGAGCAATTGTGTGATGATCTGTTTCAACGATTAATCGAACCCTGCCGAACGGCATTAAAAGATGCCGGCATTCCGGTTACGAAAATTGATGAAGTTGTCCTGGTAGGCGGCGCCACACGCATGCCCAAGGTTCAACAAATTGCCAAAGATATTTTTGGTAAAGAGCCGCACAAAGGCGTCAATCCTGATGAAGTCGTTGCTGTCGGCGCGGCTATTCAGGGTGGTGTTTTAGCCGGCGATGTTACCGACGTGCTCTTGCTGGACGTAACGCCATTGTCATTGGGCATTGAAACGTTGGGCGGTGTCAATACCCGGCTGATCGAGAAAAATACCACTATCCCAACGCGAAAGTCAGAGATATTTTCTACTGCCTCGGACAATCAGCCTTCGGTAGAAATTCATGTCTTGCAGGGAGAACGGCAAATGGCGATCGATAATCGGACGCTCGGCAAATTCCACCTTGATGGAATTCCACCGGCACCACGAGGCGTTCCCCAGATTGAAGTGACGTTTGATATCGATGCTAATGGCATCTTGAATGTCTCGGCCAAAGATAAAGCAACAGGTAAAGAACAATCGATCAGAATAGAAGCTTCAACCGGCCTGTCTAAGGAAGAAGTGGAAAAGATGGTGAACGATGCTAAAGCCCATGCCTCTGATGACAAGAAGAAACGAGAGCTCATTGATCTGAAAAATCAGGCTGATCAGGTCGTTTATCAATCAGAAAAGAATCTGAAAGAGATGGGTGACAAAATAGATGGTGGAGCGAAAAACAAAATAGAAGCTGCTGTCGGTAGGGTAAAAGAGGCGCTGAAAACAGAGAACGTGAATGAATTAAAATCGAGCATGGAAGCGTTGAACCAGGTGTGGAATGAAATTTCTCAAAAACTGTATCAACAGCAACAAGCAGCAGGTGGCCCTCCGCCTGACGCCAGAGGCGAGGCTCAAACCGAATCTGAAGCAAAAAATGAAAAAGAAGTCGAAGAAGCAGATTACGAAGTAGTTGATGATGAAAAGAAATAAAAATGATGCTGCTTTAAATGATAGTTAGTGAAATAAAAGAGCGAGGTGATGGTAACTTCGCTCTTTTGATTTTAAAATTTGATGTCAGGGCATTGTCATTCAAGTTTTATCTTTTCAGTAAGAAAATTAGCTATTTTTTCAGCGGCCTCAATTGCGTCATGTTTGCCATTAGTCTCCCGCGCAATTCACCCGGGTAGCGTCTTTTTGTGAGATAATCATTTAATAATTTACATTCGGGGAATGATTGATCAAAATCCTTGTCATGATTCATGCAGTACTTTAGCAATTAGTGCATGCCATGTGTTTTTTCTAATGTCCATCCATTCCAAATCAAAAAAGCCTTTCGGTACTTTTCAGCGCTTCCCTGACACATAAAGCAAATAGTATGAAAAGGCGAGAAGAGAAATCTTCTTTATTATTGATTTTGCGGTGAATAAGTTTTCTCACGCGACAGCAAGTCAATTTTTTATGAGCTCAATTTCTTCGTGATTTCTTTTTTTATACAATACCTTTCCTTCTTCAAGACAGTGATGAAGGTAAAAGGGATTTTTTGCTCTAATATTTCAATCTACTTTTTTGGAGTTTCGAACGAATAACTCAGGTGAAAATTCTCTGCCTCATAGTAATTCATCTGCTTCGCGGCGCAGCAAACGGCTGCTTTGTTTACTATCTCTAATAAGAAAAGATCTGCATTGCTTTCATTCGAAAAGTCACCTCGGGCATAAGAGCTAAATAAAATAATTTTTTCTGGATCAATTGCTTTGCTAATTTTTTGAACAATATTGTTAATCAATTCAGAAGTTGTTTTTGAGGTCGATAACTAATTATCCATTGCTATCATTTTTATTCTTAAGAATTATTTTTTTTCCACATAACAGAAGTCATTTATTTTGTAAATAGAATTAATTCGTTCAAAACTCTCCCTGCACCGATGCCACAAACGTCCTCATTGGCATCAAATTGCTTTCCATCGGCGCGTAATTGTATTGCATTAAATTGTTCACGCCAAGCTGAAAATTCAATTTCCAGATTTCATAAGCGATCCGCACATCTAAAAATTTCATAGGCACTCGATCGTTAATCGGATAAATTTTGACTTCATCAATTTTGGAAGCATAGCGATAATCAGCCTGCAATTGCCAATCGCCATAATGCAGCGATGACTTAACGGTCACTAATAATTTGGGGCGATAGGTAAGAGGTTCATGCCATTTTAAATCTTCATGATCAATTGCCGTCAAGCTGGCGTTAACATCATAGCTGAAATTCCAATTCCAGAAGTGGAACGGAAGACTGAAATTGGTCGTCGCCTCGATGCCTCTGATGCGCGCCCGAAAGATATTTCGGAACTGCACCTGGCCGCGAATCAAATCGAGATGCGCTTCGATCAATTTCCAATATTCGTTATCGAACAGCGAAATATCCACATTCCAATTTTTAGTAATATGCTGACGCAAACCGACATCAAACGCCCACGAGCTCTCGGCTTCCAATTCAGGATTGGCAACGATTTTGAAATTCATGATACTAAGCTCTAAAAAACGCTCGATAATTGTTGCTGCTCGAAAACCGCTACCGGCCGAAGCTCGTAAACTGGTTGTCGACCAGGGCTGCCAGTTGATGCCGAAACGTGGACTGAATAAGTCCTCCTTCAAGTCACCGATAAGCTGATAGCGATCGTAGCGCAAGCCCAGTGTGAGGCGAATATTTTCCCTGATTTTCCATTCATCCTGCACAAAAGGCCCAAGGAAAAAACCTTTGTGTTCGCCAAAATATTTTGTGCTCCCTGTGTCAAGTTGGTATTGCAGACCAATCGTTACCAAATGGCTGAAAAAGGGGATCCAATCGGCCTGAATTTCCATTCCCTGCCCAATAGCCGGATTAAACTCACTGCTTTCGCCAAACTGGTTCCCCATCAGCGTCCGCACTAATGAAGCGCGAACATTGATGGCAAATCGAGCTGAAAAAGGAATAGCTAATTTTGAGTACAGATTTATTTGATTTGTCTGAGCATAGTTATTTAAATTGGATTCATCAACTTCATAGGGATGATTTTGCCCTTTCCATTGGATGAAAAAACCGCGGTCGATATGACTATAGGCAGCATATCCTGTCCATTTGATATTGCCAGCAAACAAATATTCTAGCTTACCGGTTAAATTGTATTTAGTAAAATCTCCCAGTTGTGTGTAACCGGTGGAATTAAACCGGCCGGCTGATATTCTCAACCCGATTTGCTCGAACTGCTGGCTGTAACTCACATCTTGTCGTGAATAATAGAGCCGATTGGGATTAGTCCATTCCCACATTTTATAATAAGGCTTATCGTATTTGCCAACATTAAAATTGAACATCAGTTTGCCCTGTGGTGTGGCAGATTTTGTAAGCACATTTACCACGCCTCCCAGTGCAGAAGCACCCCAGAGTGTGGACCCGGCACCTTTGAGAATTTCGATCTGTTCAATATCGAGCGGCGGCAGCATGTCCCAATTGAATTCGCCAGTATCGCTAGCATAAACTGGCACGCCATCCAACAATAGCAGTACTTTGTTGCCGGCGCCAAAGGTATAGCCGGTTGAACCGCGAATATTTATTTGGTTGCCAATAAAGTTGATGCCGGGAGCAGTCTCTAAAGATTCAATAATATTGGTGGCACTTCGCCGTTGAATATCTTTTGCCGTCACCACAGACAGAGATACAGGAGCCTGGTCTAATCGCTGCTTCATTTTGCTGGCGGAAACGACTATGGGATCAAACTCAATGGGCGTCTCTTCCATTTTAAATGCAATTTCAATTTCTTCTTGATTGCCGACATAAATATTCTTTTTGCTGATGCTGCGATAGCCCATCATGGACGCCCGGATGCTATATCTTCCCGGGGGAATTTTGGGAATAAAAAAGTTGCCCTCCAAATCCGTGCTGGCGCCATAAACTGTCCCCAAAATCTGAATGTTTGCGCCAGGAAGCGGCCTATTGGTGCTGCTATCAACGACAGTGCCTTTGATAATTCCTGATATGGAGGCATAAGTTGGTATTGAAATCAAAAGCGGGCAGCCAAGTAATTTGAGAATCACCATAATATATTTTGTTAATCTCATGGATGGAAGCCTCGTGAAAAAACAGAAATATTTACGGTTTGGTAAGCGACCAATCTGCATTAATATCGATGTTGGAAATGGTTTCATTGGCTTTAATGCTCAGTTGCCCGGGTTGCCCTGGATTGGTAGGATCTTCATAAATTCCTACTGTGATAAAATCGGTCAACGCTGCATGCTCTGGCAGCCAAAAAACAGCAATGTATCTTACTGTGCCATGACGAACCGGCAACCGAAAATGGTAAGGATTGTCATCAACGCTAAAATCAATCGATTTTAACCAGAGCAAATAATGCACATTCGCCTCTGGCTTGTACAAATAGGCGGCGATAGCAGTCACCAGTGTATTATCAGGAAATGGCCCATTAAAATAAACAGTGCCTTCAATTGTAGCATCGCGATCGACACGTTGCCAATTACAATATAGGTCAATTTTGTAAACTGGCTGCTCTGGAGTCAGATCAAAGCCCAATGGCAAAAAGTCATTTTCTGGATCCAGCGGCATAGCTAACACATCGGCTAAATTCGATTTTGTCTCGGTATTATACCACCAGAGACTGATGGCTTCGTAACGACCAAAAGGGAGTTCCATTTCGGTGTAAACCGTATCCTGGTCAATAGGCAAGCTATTTGGGCTGTGAAATAGCTCATTGATGGCGTGTGGCGGAAATTTTGGCGCCACTACCAGGTAAATGCCTTGCGTATTTGCTGGCGCGGTGTTACGAAAATAGATGGTCGCTGCTAACTTGCCTGGCAAAGGAGCGATGCCGTGATCGTAGCTGCAACATAAAATGATAACGGCGAATAGTATCAATAACCAAAAAAATATGATTAGCCTTTGCCTCATGAGGCTACCTCAAAAGAATTAATTTTTTTGAATCGGCATAGTCGCCAGATTGAAAAATTATAAAATAAATGCCCGATGGCAATTGTTGTCGCAAAGAATTTGTGCCATCCCAGCTTAAGCGGTGTAAACCTTGATCGAATAATTCATCGGTAAGAATATTCACATTTCTACCTGCAATGTCGGTAATGGCTATTTTGACTTTGGCTTTAGCAGGCAGGTAGAAATTCACATCGGTCAAGCTATTAAAAGGATTGGGATAATTTTGGAAAAGCTGGTAGCTCTTTAATTTGTCCGCGTAATTCTGATTTGGGACACTAGTGGGAAAGCTAATGGCAGTTAATGAGCACTTGATCGGATTCTCAATATTATAAACCAATTGTTCAGCGTCTGATCTTGAGAGATTAGCCGGCAAAAAATAAGCTGTATAGCCCAATTCCAGGTTGACGCTATCCTGAGGTTGATTGATAAAAATAATGCCCTGATCACCATAAGATTTGTGGTCTCCTGTATCCTCTGAGTTTATCAAATTATTATCTTCATAATAAAGTTCAATGGATTGCCACGTGGTATCCACAAATGAAGAATAGGCAAAAAAAGATCCCTGATCGCCTGCAGTCAATAGCCATTCTCGGATGGGAGGTAGTTCTGGATCATTTTTAATCTCAATTGTTTTATTCACTTGATCCGGTAAGCCATTAATCGGCACCTCACTATTAAAGGCGTTATAAAATTTCATTCCATTGGCATTTTTGTTAAAATCCCAGGATTGCCGAAGTAAATCAAAATGAACCCATATATCGTCTTCTATGTGGAAATAATCTTTGATAGCCTCGACACTGACTGTCATGCCGCCAGTTAATGTGGCGCTAAAGGGGTAAAATTTTGGCGTTACATAAAAGGCAAGCATATCCCAGGAGGTCGTGTCAAAAAGAGTAACGCGAAATTCTCGAGTCAATCGGACGATGGGTTCCTGAGTGTAACGTTCATAAGAATAAGCAGCAAAATTATTTTCCGTAGCGTTGATCATAACCGGGAAAATATATTCCATCACTCCCGAGAATCTCACCTTCTGTCGATCAAAAATATCGACACCATTGCCGAAAGGCGGCTTAATCATAATATCTTCCATAATGCCATTTTTTTTGCTCAATCCAGCAGCATAAAAATTGCTTTCTACGCTATCCTGTTCAGCATGAAATTTAAGACCGTAAGTGTTTGGTCTTGCTTCCTGGATGGTAGCGGAGCGGAACAGGTAACCATAAGCACAAACATTCGGATTATTGGGATCATAAATTTTCAATTCCAATCGTTTGTGCTGTTTGGCTTGTTCATTGTTGATCCAGATGCCAATCGGTGCCTGGTCGCCAAGATCACGAATTAAAAAGACAATTTCATCATCATCGTCAAGCACGCCGTTGTCAGGCAAAAAGTAGGAATGTCGTTTTGCGTCCTCTTCGCCGGGATGAAAGGGATCATAAGTCCGGATGCGTTCGTCGATCTGAAAAGGAATCATGCGCCAAGATTGATTGCTATCTGCATAGGCATACAAAAATATTTCTTCAACCGGAACATCATAAAAATGATAAAGCTCTCCGCCCATGAGCACGACAGGTTCAAAACGACGTGATTGAATAAAATTGTCATCGGCAAGAAGGGGATTAAAGTCTATGCTAATTATTATTGATAAAAAAAACATTGGCCAGATAATGGGCGATTTTTTCATGGCGCCGTCCTTTTAATTGAGATTTAAACGCAAATAACGATTGTGTGATTAAAGATAAGAAAAAATGAGCTGTCAAGCGTGATGGTAAGCACAATGGATTAAACGATGCTGGCAAAAAAAAAGGTTCCCTACCTTTATCTCTGCAATTTTTTTTTTGCAGATTGAGTTAGAAACCTTTTACTAAAAATTATAAAAAAACACAATAAAAAAGCTCCCCGGGTAGGACTCGAACTCCCGATGCATCGGGATGGTTAACGCT
>CAZNDR010000200.1:0-7695 GCA_964571835.1 uncultured Cytophagia bacterium
GCATCATTCTTTACCATTGTCATAACAAATTTTGGTAGCTGTTGCTCATGGTTACAAAAACATAAGTTCGTTTATCATGCATTATGTTATTCAATTGAATCATGCTTTGACATCTTGGCAAATCCTGATTTAATGGTCACATCAGGCAATTGTCCAATTTGCCCAGTCAGAGCGCCAATTTCATCAGTATTGCCATCGACGATCAAGGAGATAATGGAGAGGTTGCGTTCACGGTAGGGCAAACCCAGCCGGCCGATGATAATCGAAGAAAACCTATGCAGAATTTCATTTAATGGTGAGTGGGCTTCTTCGCGATTATAGACAATGATTCCGACGAAGCCAATTCTTCTTTGGTTTGAAACAGTGGTATTCATTTTTCTCTCTCCTGAATGTCAGGGCAAACAGCAATCCAACCACTCACTTATTGCCACATAAGCTGAGTGGGTGCCGTAATAGCCCCTTTATGTTAGAGCGCTGACGATTTTCAATGGCAGCGAAAGATACAGAAAATTTTATTTAAAGTAAAGGAAAATTCTCTTATTTTCGATAGCATTTCAAAAAATAGCTCACTTAAAGCTTGACATTTAGTGAATTAATTTTAAATTAAGTAAAGCAAAAATTAATATGACCTGTAAATGCCCAAGCAAAGGAAATGTGATGAAAGATATGCAAATTCAAAGCAAGACTGCTGTAATCACCGGAGCCAGCAGCGGTATTGGCCAAGCCACTGCTTATCTTTTTGCTCAAGAAAAAGCCAAATTGATGCTTGTCGCCAGAGATGAAAACAGACTTAAAGCGATCATTGAAAACATTCGACAAGCTGGGGGAGAGGCGGATATTTTTCCGGCAGATGTCACCAACCGCGAGGAAATAAAAAATTGTTTAGCTGAAACAGTAAAAATTTTCGGCGGAATCGATATACTGGTAAACGCGGCAGGCATTATTGCGTCGGGAACGATTGAAGACACTACAATTGAAGACTGGGATTATATGATGGATATCAATTTGAGAGCCATATTTAATATGATCCAGTTAGCCCTTCCTTCGCTAATAAAAAGCAAAGGCAATATTGTGAATGTATCCAGCGTAACTGGCTTGCGAGCTTTTCCGGGTGTTCTGGCTTATTGTGTTAGCAAAGCCGGACTGGATCAGCTCACACGTTGTCTGGCATTGGAATTGGCAGCAAAGGGAGTGCGGGTGAACGCTGTTAATCCGGGAGTGACCATTACTGAATTGCACCGCCGCGGCGGCATGGATGAAAAAAAATACGCGGCATTCTTAGAGCACAGCAAAACCACCCATCCGCTGGGCCGAGTCGGTGAGGCTAAAGAAATTGCCGAATTAATCCTGTTTCTTGCCAGTCCTCATGCCTCGTGGATTACTGGCGCTACCTATGCCATCGATGGCGGACGCAATCTAACCTGCGCTCGATGAATCTGGATTCTGGATCCTGGATAGTAGTTTCTTGTTAAAGGTCAATATTCATTTCGTTTGATTTGGTTGTTTGACTATTCTGGTCCAAATCAGAAGCAAAAACCTAACTGTATGAACAACAAAGCAGCAAAAAATATTTTTCTTTCTGGCGGTTTAAAAGCTGGTAAGTCGACCATTATAAATAAGGTTTTGGCGGAATTAAAGGTTAAAAATATCGGTGGTTTTCGGACTCTTCCAATTTACGAAAACAACATCCGTACTGGCTTTGTTCTCCAATCAATTACTGGAAAAAGCCAGCTTTTTGCCCACACCAATCTAATGACAAATTCGACGTTTGACAATTATCATTTCGATATAGCTGTTTTTGACACTTTTGGCTGCCAGCTGCTTGAACAAGCGCTGAATTTTAGCGAATTAATACTCATGGATGAGATCGGAGTAATGGAAGAAAAGGCAATCCGCTTCAAAAAAATTCTATTAACTTGTCTTGATTCTTCTCAACCAGTATTGGGCGCGTTTCAACAGCGAGCAAAGTGGTTTGCTAACATCTTAGAAAAAAGAAGAAATACAAAAATATTTTTAATCGATGAAACAAATCGAGACCATATTCATGAAGTGATAATTTCAAATTTAAAAGTAATCGATTAACAAAAATCGAAAACAGAAATAGCCTCCCGCAGGTTTCATAATGGTGCACAAGTTAAACCGGCGTGATGTTTTCAGACTCCCCGACGTAGAGTGATGATAATGCCATAGGTCGTTTGACTTGCTTGCACGAGAACCCCTTGCGCTTCAGCCAACGTAGCAGCATGTTGATAAAAAGTTCCCAGTATACTACCTTCTTCAGAAAAATTGCCTAAATAATCTTCGGCGTAAACATAATACTCACAAAGCTATACTTATTTTCTCAGAATAAAATTCGTCCAGAAAGCTGGACTTTTTCACGTTGATATTCGAATACCAAATTTAAGTTACCTGGTGTGCAGACATTTTATTTATCTTTTGCGACGAACATATTTTGCTGATCTGACAAATTCAATTTTTAAAAAAAACCAAATTAGTGATTGGTTTGCCGCAGCAGTCGGTGCAGAGCATCAATCAGGCAGAATTCCCCCTTTTGTTTCAGGCAGAAACCAAATTGTTATGATACCGATTAGATAGACTGAGGCCATGGTTGCACCAGCAAGCGCAAAAGAGCCATCAAAGTAAGCGACCAAATTGCCAGTTCCCAAAAAGACACCGGCGGCAGCTAGAATTCGACCAAAATTATAAGTAATTCCTTCGCCGGTAGCACGAATACGAGTAGGAAAGAGTTCAGGCAGGTACAAAGGTAACCAGCCAAAAAATGAAGCCGAAAAAATACCTGCCACTGATGCCATGAGCAGCAATGGCATGCCATAAGCTGTGACCCGCCCATAAAGAGCAACCGAAAAAATTAGACTGCCCAGACAGAATAAAGCGTAAGACCAGCGTCGTCCCAACCATTCTGCCAATGTGCCGCCGATAAAGGCACCAATAATTTGTCCAAACGCCATGTACATTTGGGCTGTAGCCCGCTGTTGGGCAGCGTCGCCACCGACGATCGTATTTACCCAACTTGGAATCCATTGAAACACCCCCCAGGTTCCGACCATTACCACTGATGAAACGATACAGGCAAGGATGGTTCGATTCCTTAGTGGCTTTTGCCAAAGCTGGTTCAAATCCGGTTTTTCTCCCCGTTTGATAGCATGAGTCCACTTTTCCGGCTCTCTGATATAAAGCCGAATGACAAAAGCCAGCAACGAGGGAGCTAAACCAGCTAATAATAGAACGCGCCAGCCAAAACTGCCGGCTATTAATCCGATTACTGAACTGAGTAGGAAGCCGACATTAGCGGCTGAGCCAAGCACGCCAGCTAAAAGTGGACGCTTGGCGTCTGGCCAGGTTTCCATGACTAGCGCTACACCAAGTCCCCATTCGCCGCCAAGTCCCATAGCGCCAATAAAACGGCATACGCCAAATTGCCACACATTACTGGAAAGCGCACTGAGACCGGTAAATATCGAATACACCAGCACCGTTAATATCATCGTTTTAACGCGTCCAATTTTATCACCCAATCTGCCGAACAGAAATCCACCAGCAGAAGCGCCGAGCAAAAAAAGCCCAAATAGTACTCCTACATAAGGCCCGATTTGCGCGGTGCTAGTTGTGTGCAACAATTCTTTCAAACAAGGGACAGCAATAAGCGAATAAAGCCCCATTTCCATCCCATCAAACAGCCAGCCCAACCAGGCGACAGTTAAATTCAACCAGAGCATTTTACGTGGAATACCAGCTTCGACAGTAGTTTGCATAATGCCTCATCTTTATCTTTCATCATGGCAGATAGAATTTATTCAGTATGTCAGCTTAAAGATGTCTAATCAAAAAATTTTTCACTTAAGAGTCAGGCATAAAATCGCAACGACAATAAATTTTCAAAACGAACCTCATTTCCGCCTTAATTCGAGCCACGCGTAATACTAAGGATCATCAAACATTGTGCACCAGCAAACCAATTAAACTTGATTTTTCCTGCAGTGGTGCAAAGAAATGATTGGGTAATTTTTTGTCTGTCGTCATTCAGTCACCTAAACTTCCGTTTTGATTTAAAAAAGTAATCCCAAATATAAACTCAAATTATAGCTAATTTTATTTTGATTTGGCTGATTTGGCTTTGTGATAAAAAAATGTTTCAATTCTAGCGCTGATCCAGCAACGAGCTTGTCTGTTAGCAGCGTTTTAAAGTTGATGCCAAAACCATTACCGAGCACGGCAGTTTGATCTCGATTTTGCCCGCAGGCTTCGCTGAGATCAAAGCCCATAAGACTGAGGTACGGTGAGACCGTAAAATTATTTTTATTACTCACCAACAGATGAATGTTTTCAGTGAACAAGTATTTTATCATTCCTAGATTAAAAGGCAAACCATCCTCAAAAATATCATTAAAAATGGAACCGCCGATGATTGCGATCATCAAGCCGCCAATCGGGAAATGGAAATATGAATGCCCGTCTGAAGCTTTTCCCCAATAGATTGGTCCAGCAATGCTGATATTGTCAGTGAGATAATGCTCAAAAAATACTCCCACAAAATTAATTTTCCAGCTCAACGGCAAATTTTGATAACGGTAGCTAAAACCAAAGATAGTCCTGTCTTCTAAAGAGGGGCTTGAATCCTCTTTGTTTTGAGCTATGGCTGCAATAGTGAAAAATAAGTAAATCAAAAATGCCATTAAAAATAACAAAAAAAGCTTTGCTTTAGTTCGCATTTTTATTGCCTACTTTCATGTTGTTCATTTGTTCGAATAGTAAGAGAATTTTTTTTTGTTAATGATGATTTTAATACAAGAAATAAGTGGTTGTAGAGCTCTTGGTAAGGCTATCGTTGAGCCTGTTTGGTTTCGCTTTCATGCAATTATGATGCGCTATCCGTCAGGTAATGGCTTTCTTTTTTCCCTCAGACCGCATGAGATTTCCAGCTACAAAATTTGCCAAATAATTATTGCAGGACATTGTCAGTTGCAGCGGACACTATGTATCATGCGGGCGAAGATTGATGTTTCCAGCAATGGTTTTCCATAAGGTCTTTTAAAACGCCAGGCTATTTGATGAGAATTATTTTTGTTGTCGCCGTATAGTCTTTTGCTTTCATCACAGCAGCATAAATGCCATTTGCAAATGGTTTCCCGGTATTGTCTTTACCATCCCAGGAAATGGTTTGCCAGCCTGCTTCTCGCCATTGATTTACCAGAGTACAGATTCGCTCGCCGAGCATGTTGTAGATAGCTATTTCGACATGAGTCGAGTACGGAATATTAAATCGAATGGTAGTCGTTGGGTTAAATGGATTGGGATAATTTTGCATTAGTTGAAAATCGGCTGCCTGCTGCGGTTTGTTTTTACTATTTGGCACAGAAATCACTGGATTCAGTCCGGCATCATAGACAATCTCCCCGCCGACTATGGTCATTTCTGCTGCCAACTCGTTTAATTCTCCCGGAGCTAAGCTATATAGGTCATGAGACCAAATTACCAGGTCAGCGTATTTTCCCGGCTCAATCGAACCGGTTGAATCTTCAGCAAAACCAGCATAGGCTGAGCCCATGGTGTGAATGCGTAATGCTTCGCCGAAGGAGAGTTTTTCTTCTGGACTAAACAGAGAACCAGACTGTGCGCTACGCCGCATCACGGCGCCATGAAATGCCCATTTTGGCTCTTGATAAGGTGAGGCCGGCACATCGCAGCCAAAAGCCAACGGAATGCCCATCTTCAACATCGATTTCAGTGGCAACATCCGACTCATCGTCTCTTGATTAGTAGCCTGCGCCCATCCATCGCCGTACCAACTGATCCACTGCGGTTGGGTGGAAAAAACAATGTTGGCTTCTAACATGCGCGGCAATGCCGCAGCACTGGGAAAGAGTCCGTGTTCGATTCGATGGCGAGCATCAGATCGGGGATTATTCAGCATTGCTTGCTCAAATGCCGTCAGCGTCATGTCAATGCCTTCATCTCCGCCAACATGAACAGCAACCTGAAGTCCAGTGTTATGCAATATTTGAACCATGCGATTCATTTCTTCTTGGGAATGATAAGGATAGGAAATCTGAGAAGCATATAGAGATTTGTCATACATGAGCGTTGTTCGTGCAGCAATCCCTCCGTCCATGGCCAACTTCCAGCCGCCGAATTTGAACATAGCTGAACCGGAGTCAAATGGCTGATAAAGCTTTGCCAGCGTATCTGCTTCTTGTTCAGTATCAACAAATAACATGGCATAGACGCGGACTTTTAACAGGCCGCTATCAGCATATTGTTTATAAAGCTTTATGTCTCTTATGGTACTTACGATGACATCTTGTATCGAGGTGTAACCCGCTTGCAGGCAGAGCTGCTGGCCGCGTTCGATATCTTCAAACTTTTGCTCATCAGTTCGATCACCATAACCAGTGGCATGTCGCGATACCAGATTTTCAGCCGGATAGTGAGATAAAATCCCGGTCGGCTGCCCATTATCATCACGTAAAATGAGACTGCCGGGAGGATTAGCAGTGGTGCTATCAATACCAGCGATCTCCAGCGCTCTTGAGTTGACAACAGCATACTGACCGCTACTATGGCGCAGATAAGCTGGATTATTTGGCGCGACGCTATCAATATCGAAACGATCTATTGTCTCAAACGGCAGCAGCGTGAAACCCTGATTGGCTGAGATCCATTCGTCCGCATTTAATTGCACAGCGTAATCACCGACTACGCGCAACAGATCTGCTTTCGAAGTGACTACGGGATGACGGATATTCAAATAGCCCGGCCAAAACTGCGAGCCAAAGTACATCAGATGATAGTGGGAATCAATGAGTCCGGGCGTCACTGTCTTTCCTTTTAGATCAATCATTTGGCAGTGTGCTCCGGCCATTGCTTTGATTATTACATCAGTGCCTACGGCCAAGATCTTGTCGCCTTTGACTGCCACTGCTTGGCAGATATTATCCTCGCTATCAATGGTGATTACTTTCCCATTATATAGAATTAAGTCAGCTTCTGCCAATGCGAAGAGATAATTACCGCTTACGATAATTAATAGCGCAGCACAAATAAACGTACTTGTTTTCATAGAAAACTCCCTTCATTTTTGTTTGGACGTAACTTTGGCATTATTAGCTTCCGCTTGTATTCTTATATGTGAAACGATGATAAAGCTATTGTTTTGAAAAGTTTTTAAAAGCTTGATACGACTACGCGGGCTAATAATTTGCACGATTGCCATTTTCATCAAGCTAAAAATTTAGCCAACAGCTATGACTTATTTATCGCTAAACTATTACCAAAAAGCAGACGAAAATCTGTTGGAAATAATATAACAAAACCTTTTCGCTTTGTCAAGAAGAAATTTTTTTAATTAAAAACATCGCCTCGGGAAGAATTTCCATCAATCAACGGTTAAATGAAACAGCGCATTGCTGATCCGCATCAGGCAATCCAAAAAAAGTCTGCTCTTTATTTGCCGTAGGATAATGGTGACTCTAATTTAGCTGAATCCCTTTTGCTGGCGACAATTGAAGAACAAATTCCCACAAATAAAATAGTACCAATAATCCACAAAGAAAAAAGGATCGGAATTGGATAAGTATGTGACAAAATCATTTTAATACCTACATAAGCTAAAACAAATACCAAACTCATTTTTAAATATTGAAATTTATCCATCATCGCCGCTAGAGCAAAATAAAG
>CAZNDR010000201.1:0-1109 GCA_964571835.1 uncultured Cytophagia bacterium
CTGGAACCCACTAAAACCGCAAAATAAACTCCCGATGAAACGGAACTCGAGCCATTCTTCGCATTCCAGATAACCTGCTGTCGACCAATCAGACTGCCAGCGATGTTCAATTCCTCCACTTTTTGACCGAGGTAGTTATAAATTGTCAAAGAGACTTTGTTCGGATTTGTCGTAACTGGTACTACGAATGTTATGGTTACGATTTCATTAAACGGATTGGGATAAGCTTCCAATTCAAAGACTTCAGATGAAGTATCGTCTTTGGCAGTTTCGATTTTCGTCGGATCATCGTATATTGCTCCGTCTCCGTTTCCATCATCTTCCTCCTGTTGATAGCCATTATTTTCTTCAGGCCGGAAGATGAGAAAGCCGGTGTAGGGCGTCAGGATATTTTGTTTCAGGCTGATGTCCATAATATCAAGGATTGTAGCATTGGTTTGGGATTTTCTGAGCAGTTGATGGATTTGATCCCCGTACCAGGCGGTCATCAGCGAACTTACGCCAGGGATGGCATCCTGCTCTGAGATGGTAAAGCTGTCCATCACTTTCTGCATCTGAATTTTTCCTAACACGGTGATCTCAAGCGGCAGCGAGCCCTGAAAACGCCCAGTTTGCATGATGGGAAATTTAAAAGGATAATAGCCTTCGTGCAAGGCAAGGAAATGTTTGCCGTAAGCATAACCGCTGGAAAAACGGGTCTGCACTTCCACTTCTTCAAAATGGCTGATTTTCTCATAAAACAGGGCGGCTAAAATATTTTTGATCGAGTGATACCTCAAGAAAAACAGGTTCCCGGCTGATTGGTAACAGATGCGGGCAAAGAAGCTCTGCAGTTGCGTTTCGTATTGACTGACATAATAATTATAAACCAACGGGGAAATATTTTCCAAATCAACAATATGAATTTTAGTGCCAGGTGAAAACATAGCGATTATCTCATCAGCCAATTCCTCTTTGGAATAAGTCGACAGGCTGATTTCATCGGTATTGGTGAACAGGATAATGTCGGTGCTATCATAGCGGCTGGCCACAAAATCAGCGGCAGCAGCCACCAGCACTTGAAAATTGCTGTAAGAAGGGAAGGAACGACGCAGCACATTTTCAAAGAG
>CAZNDR010000201.1:1209-7578 GCA_964571835.1 uncultured Cytophagia bacterium
TCTCCTCACCATTGGCAAATGAGCTGAAGAAAAATTTTTGTGTTATGGGCGTGGGATAGACCAGGTCGATAAAGCGATCATAGTTTAGCCCGATCTGAAACTCCCAGCCCAGAAGGTCAGAGCGATATAATTCGTAACTGGGGCTGGCACCAACAAAAGCTGGTTTTTGCGCTGAGAGAAATAAAATCTTCAGGCTATCAACGCCAGGACTGAGCCGTGAGGTCAGTTGTGAAGTTGGCAGCCAGAGCCGTAGCGTTTCATTAGTCGGGCGGACTGGCAGCAGGTAATGGATTTTAAACCGGCGTTTTTCATTCCGCAAAATCGGATAAATACGGAGAAAATGCGCCACCTGTCCTTCGCGGTCAGGAAATGACTGAATCAACAAGCCAGGATTTCTCACTGGACTGCTGACCTCACTGAATAATAATTCCGCTGTCCACTTGTCCATGATGGTGGGCTTGAGAATCGAATCGCCAACCCAAATCCAAAAATCAGTTACCACGGCTTGATCGGGCAAGCTGAACTGCCATAAAAATTCCAGTTCATTGTAATTCTTAAAGAACCAGCTTTTAAAATCATAAGAAATAGTAAGCTCCAGATCAAGTTCAATATAGGCGCCTCGTGGCTGGATCACCAGTGAAGCAGTATCCACCCGGACATTATAATCTTTTACGCCCGGATAGTTGGCTTCGTAAACGCAAAATTCGCCTGATAGCACTGGCGCGGTCTTCAAAATTAATATCGTGATAAAAGCAAATAGTCTTGTTTTCATTGTTGCACCTCTCTTTGTTTTATCGAGCAATTTGATAAATTGTCCTTCAGTTAGCGAATTAAGGTTATTTTTATTCTGGCGGTTAAATTGCCAAGGGAGACGGTCACCAGATAAATGCCTGAAGCAGCTAATTGTCCCTGAGCATCGCGACCATCCCAACGAAATTTGATGCTGTCCGAATAACCCGTCGGGATGGAGCAACTCTGCAGCAGCCGTCCCACACAATTATAAATTTTTATCTCGGCTTTTTCTGCACGCGACGTATTGGGTAGAGTACAGGAAATGGTCGTCTCAGGATTGAAGGGATTGGGATAAGCAGCAAGCGTAAATTTCTCAGGCACGGTCTCGGTGGCGGCTGAGATAGGCTCAGCCACCTCAGTGATTTCGTTTTCCAAATTTTGGAAGGCCAGCAGTCCATCAGGCCCGGGAATAATAAAGCCGCTGTAAGGTGTTAGCAACCGTTTTTCTGTACTCAACTGCTCGATATACTTGATGGTGGCATAACTTTGCGGCTGGAGCAAGAGATTTTCCACGTAACAAGCATACCAGAACGTTGCTGCTGTTTCCCACCCGGCATCACCAGGCTGGCGAGGCAAGGGAACGGGCTGAGCATAAAGTTCTCCATCGACGATGCCGAAAAAACGCAGGTCAAATGGATCCGTCCCATCAAATAGCCCAATTTCATAATAAGGCATGGTAATGGGAAAATTAACGCGGCCTCGATTCAAAGGAAATCGAGAATAGCTGAGGCCATTGGTAGGCTCAGGATCGATTTCCACTGAAGTGGCAGATGGCGCGATACAATCTAACATCAAATCCAGGGCATCGTAGCTCGCTACCTGGCGCAATTTCACGTAACTGCCCCAAGACAGCCGTGCCAGATTTTCATACAAATAATCATTCCCACGGTAAACTTGATGATTGATGTAAAAATTAGGCCAATACTGGGCATCATTATTGATAATTTTAAACGCCAGAGGAAATTGGGCGATGCCTAGAGTTTGCTCGATAATGTCCATGGCGGTGGCTGGCGGATCCGAATGGGTGCGGGCATTGGTGAGCAGCCAGATTTCGCCTGCTTTGTTTTGATCATTAAAAAATCTCACCGCCTGGCGCAAGAGATGAGGCAAAGTGTTCAACTTGGGAATTTCAGCCTGTTTGAGCCTATTAAACATGCCCGATAAAACTGCTGGCGTAACCGGCACAAAAGCTGTGTCATAAGCCACTGTGGTGAAACCGGAGTAAAACAGAGCAATGGAATCATAGCTGCTGGTGGAAAGCTGCACTGCCAACTCGAATGTCTGCAACAGACTTGAATAACTGAATGAGTTGTCACCTTCTTGCGTGTCATCAATTGCCAGCAGGATATTTTTCGGTTTGCGGTGTTCGGGCGGAATGGGCGGCAGCAGCGAAAGCTGATAGAATTGCGCCTCATTGTCTGAAAAGATCCGCAAATAGGAACGAGTGGCACTCTCAGGCGCTAAAGACAAAATATTGAGAGACGAGAAGTGATCAGAATAAGTAGTCTGCCAATAGTTATTGACAAAGCTCCAGGTTAAATTCTGCCGCAATCCTGTAATCACGATTGGCTTAACGTATGGATTATCCGGATCGAACAATCTGATAGTCGCGGCAATCCTGCGATAGACATTGAATTCACTTAGGGGAAATTGCATCCGCCTGGAATTGTAAGAGGGATAACAGGGAGAGAGATAGGTCAGCTTGATCACTGGCGCGATATGTGGTAGCGTTATTGGGTACTGCACAGGAGAAAATTTCATCTGCAAACTTTTTTGCATTGTGCCGTCCCATTCCCGTTGCCATCGCTGACGAAGCAGCAAGCGCGGCTGACTGTAAGGAGATTGCTGGTAATTTTCTTCGGCGCTGGTTATGTCCACTATCTCGGCACTGATAAAATGTCCAGCAGCCGAATCAGGCGGCTGCATGGCACAATCGATGATGACAGCATCAGTGGGCAATTGAAAATCCCACCAGATTTCATACCACCCGTTATGAGGATATCTAGTTTCATAATAAGTCTCATAATGAGTCAGCCTGATTTCAAACAAAATAGTGGTCTGATAGAATAATCCCCGAACATCAATTTGAGTTGATAGCTGTTTCAGCTCAAATCGACTCCAGCCATAATTGGACTCTGTCAGGTGCCGGGCATAAAAATATGCTTGTGCTGATGCTGCCCAAAAGAACAGCAAAAGAAAAGTAACTGTACGTTTCATAATCCACCTCGCTTTTCAAAATGAGTTATTTTTTTTTGAAGGATTACACTCAACAATAGTTGAGCTGGAATAATAATAAGTTAACCAAAATTGCAGCAAATTTTCATTAAAGAATTTATCAAAATTATGCTAAAGAAACAATCAGTTTTTATTAGCGATGAAGTTATTATTGTGTCGCTGGCGAAAAGCTAAGCTGGAAAAAATTAAACAGGATAAAATTGTATCAGCCTTCAGCCCTATTATGGTAGCAAGAGTAGCAGTAAGCGCAGTTTGGGAAATAAGTTCATTTCAAGGAAAATAAATACATTAACAACGGCCGCCTCTGGCTGCTGGCAAAATTTTCTATTCCGGCTTCGCTTCAATGATATTAATGATCAGATTAATCAATTCTATTAAACGCGGCGCAGGTTCATTCAATAATGACAATGGGGGACGCCAGTAAACGATTTTGTTTCGACTCGTTTCGGCAATTCGAAGGAAATGCCAGCCTGGATCAGGCTCGATCCGAACCATGATGCTATCGGGGCCTATCTGATAAATCAGTGTATCAGGAAAGTTGAAAAAATCGACAGCCTGAAGCTTATTTCTGATACTCTCCTGCTCCGCTTCGGTCAGCCAGAATTTCACGGTGATATAGCCATCCTGCACCAGGTCTTTAGTGTATGTCATGTCAAAAGTATTGAGCTCGTTGCCAAAGCCATAATAAAGGTGAATTTTTAAGAATTGTGGCTCCGCAGCGGTGGGTGATTTGGAACAATTAACATCCATTAGAGTCCAGAATAACACCATTATCAAAAAGATTGGACCTTGCCTGAAATCCATGATTGTTTCTCCTGTTTTTAAAAGATAACTAATTTTGACCGACAGTACATTTTTGTAATGACCAGCTCTTCATCCTCGACCTGAAATTCCCGAAAATCGACCAAAAGAAAAAGATCAAGCGCAAAGTCATTTCTGGTAGTTTTTTAGCGCAACAGCATCAATTTCTTTACTTGCACTTCAGGCTCGCCTGATCGCCAATTGGCTTGAAGCCGGCAAAAATAAATCCCACTGGCAACCTTCTGCTTCAACTCATCCGTTCCGTCCCACTGAACTTTAAAATAACCTGCCGGCATTGGCTCAGCCAGCAAGGTGCGCACCTTATGGCCCACGATATTGTAAATTTCCAGCCCAACATAACTTGAATGAGGCAAGTCGAAGGGAATAACTGTCGTTGCATTAAACGGATTGGGATAATTGGGATACAGGCAGAATTGGTCTGGCTTACTGGATACTGACGACTCATCAATTTTCGTTGGCAAATAGTTTCCATTGACAAAGGCAGCTAAAAGCGGATATTCAATTAAGCCAATTCCATAGAGAACTCGTTGAACAGGACCGATACCTGGCGCATACCATTCCACCCAGTCGTTGTCGCAACCGCCAAATTGAAACCAAAAGCGATAGCAATTGGTGAAGGTCCCAGCCGGAACTACAACAGTATCGGCTTTACTCTGCAAATGAACGATCCACCCGCTGCCTCCGCCAGGATCAGTAACTCGCCAGGTATCTCCGATCGCCGCTGAAAAATTGAGCCAGACCTGCTCGGTAGTGCTATCTCTCAGTAGCAGCTTATTGTCTCTGGTCATTCGGAATTGGACATTGGGAAAGTAATGAAACTGAGCAAACTGAAAGTAGAGACTATCGGCAATTTCCGCCGAGTCAATGATGGTTTCGATTTGATCTTCGGAAAATTTCCATTGGTTGCCGACCTGAAGTGGAAAATACGAAAACAGATTCGGCGCAACACTTTTATAGCGCCAGACGCCATTGCTTGTCGCAGCCAAATAAATGACACCTGCCTGGTTGGGATCAGGAACGAGTGAACTAATTTTAGTGAAAGAATCAGTTGCTTGAATAGGACACCAGCTTAAGCCGCAATCGTAGCTTTCCCACAAAGGTGAAGTCTTGTGACTAAGTTGAGTTGAGCCGCCAGCATAGACATGATTTCGATTCAGCAAATCAACAGCAATGCAAGAAAAGCGCATTCCAATATTTATCAGCCCAGTAAAATTCCATGATTTCCCACCGTCTGCTGAGCGCACGACCGCACTTTCCATGCCAGCAAAAATAATATCAGAAAATTCTGGATGAAAAACGAGTGAATAACAACAGTTAATTTCGCCTGCAAATGGTAAAACATTCATCTGCCAGGACTCGCCCTTATCATCTGAATGGGCGACCAATGGGGCAAAGACACAGGTCTCACCTCCAGATGCCCAAACAACATTTTTTCTCTGATCGACACGAACACAATAAGCGTATCCAAAAGGAAAATATAAAACTTGATCCCAAGATTGACCAGTCAACGATCTTCGATAGACGCCATTATAACCGCTTGCGAAAATCGCAGTAGAAATTCTTTGATCTGAGAAACCATCTAGCGAGAAAATTTTAGCTGAATACTTTCGCTCCAGACCACTATCACTAGCCACCCACCTTGGCAATTGATTGGACCAAAAATAGATCAGCGTCGAATCACCCTCATAAAACGATGGTTCGATGCCAACTGCAATTCCCCAATCCGCCGATCCAATAGCCTGCGGATAAATAGCTCGGATGCTGACATCTTTTAATCCCCAATCAATCCAGTCGGTTTCCTCTGACTGACGTACGTAAACTCCCTCCCCATTGGTTCCAGCAAAGAGAGCGCCATTGTAAATCGCCAGTGCGGTAACATTTTTTCCCTGTAAACCGAATGGCTCTAATTTTTGGGCAAAAGCGTTGATGGCAAAAAACAGAAGCAGAAGTATTAAAATTTAAATGGCTTTCATGAAACTTTCCTCCTTATCGAAACTAACCTATTAAAAAAATGCTCTATCACCTATTTGATTAAGACAAGCAGCTAACCTGCTGCAACGATCAGCGAAGCAAAATCATTTTTGTCCAACTGCTTTTTGGACCATCTAACTCCATCTGGCAAAAATAAACTCCCGAAGGCATCGGATAGCCAGCCTCATTTTTTCCGTCCCATTCGACCGTATATTCTCCGGGATCTTTGCTGCCGGAAAAAAGAATTTTAATTTGTTGGCCGAGCGCATTGTAGATTTTCAATTTCCCCTGGCTCATATTTCTGGTGACTACATAAATAATTTTTGTTTCAGCATTAAATGGATTGGGGTAATTTCTAATTAAATTTTTTGTCATGTGAATTTGATGTGAACTTCCACGCTGATCACCAACTCCAGTCATCAGCGGTTGGTATTGGTACAATCCTTTACTTGTGCCGACTACGATGGAAGATGGATTTACCAAATTTTTAGCTAAACAAGTTACTTTTTTTACAGGCAAATCCTTGCTTATATCCTGCCAATTAAAAGG
>CAZNDR010000202.1:0-7534 GCA_964571835.1 uncultured Cytophagia bacterium
GTCAAAAAACTGTCTGGACTAAAGCCCAAATGGTTACGGCTATCTTGGGTTTCTCCGCCATAAATGGCGGAGCTATAAATAAATATTGAATAGCTCCGTTCTTTAGAACGGAGAATTTGATAAATTGCCCTGAGATTTTTGGGCTTTAGCCCTTCTCTTTATGCGACAATAATTCAACTGGTCATTCACATTATTTATAGTTTTTAACATCTGAGAAAAATAAAGCCATTGGCTTTTAGAAAAATTGAGCTACATACATTATATTCATTAAGCATTGATCTGATAAAAAAAATACTGATGCGATAGCTTCACGGCATGGCATCGGCCTGGCCTTGTCACATTATTGGACTAAACAAGGAAAAATGGCAAAAATGCAGCCTGACCTGACATAATAAAAATGAGAGGAGGTGGTAAAGAGAAATTTGATTTATTAACGAGCACAATCAAATGAGAAGGAGGTGATTTTAAAAAATCTATGTGTTACTTAAGCGGTAGCAGTATTAACCAAAAACCTGTAATTATTTAAAGGAGTTCTGAAATGAGTCAAAGAAAAATGGTTGTTATTTTTCTCCTTGCCATTCTGATACTTCCGCTGTTCGTTTCTGCAAAAACTGACAATGTCAATTTGCGCTGGAAGAAGTCTTGGACGAGTCCGGCGACGACGAAGGGAGCCAGGGAGGTTGAGTTAGAGGCGGGAGTCTATGTGCCAGGCCGGAGTCATCCATTTGAGGCCTGGTTTGACATTGATGGTGATGGCAATAAAGAGATGATCATCACCGACAATGATTTTGACATGACTTACATTTACGAGAATGCTGGGGATGATACTTATGAGTATCGGTGGTTTTTCTGCATGTTTGATGTGAACGGTGCGAGCATACTAAATGCGAATGATGGTCGTTTATCTGGTGCCGTGGATATGGATGGAGATGGTGCTGATGAGTTTTACAACATCGGTCAATATGCGGCGCCTGGTGATCCGTTGCATTCGGCAGCGTTAAAGATTTGGAAGCATGAGGCAGGATCAGCCGAGTTTCTGCCGCCGTTTGATGAATGGACGGTGGAATATGATGCGATACCTTCGGGTCGCGATGACAAGGCAGTGGTGCTGGAATACTATGGAGGCGCCGGGGACTGGGACAATGACGGGAATGCGGAGATTGCCTTGAACTACAAAAATGATCCGACCTACTATTTTGGCATGCTGGAGGTGGTCGGACCGGTCACTCAGGCTGACATCAGTTTTAACATGGAAGTTGAGATTCAGCGGAAGCCTTACATGATAACGCCGGCGACCTTGAACACGGCTCGCACCTGGGGCAAGGATCTTGACAATGATGGTTTTGCCGAAATGTTGTTGACCAACAGGAACGATCTGACGCAATGTGCCATTTATTTGGATTGTACTGGCGAGGATACTTGGACACAATACGAGTGGAATCCGGATATGCCGCGAGTTTTTCCGGATTCGACCAAGTTTTCCGATAGTTTCAACTATGCCGATTTAGATGGCGATGGTGTGTACGAGACACTGTTCTCGCTGGCGGCAGGCCGTGGAGTGCTGGATAAACATTGCTCATTGTGGGCGACCAGGATCAATCCGTTAGATCCAGCTAACATGTTTTCATATGCTGCTTGGTCGAAATTGAAAACAGTGGATGAAATGTTAGGCTATTCGGCAGACGAGCTGGTTTACACCACTGGTGCTGGCTTTTTGGAAGTTGGCGATGGTGATGGTGATAACCTGACCGATGTTTACTTTTCCATTGGCGAGACTGGCGGTAGCCGGCTGATGAACGCTGAATTTGTGGGGACAGATTATAAAGATCCGGGTCATTACCATTTTTATTCGATTGTCCATTGTCCGAGTGCTTCGGGTGTTGATTCAACAGCTGCGATACTGGGCAGCCGTGGTGCCTACGGCGATGGCGATAATGATGGTTTACCTGATATTGCCCACAATAACAATCGCAGCAGCGGCGTTCGACCAGCTATGTTTGTCTGGGAATACGATGCAGCGGCTGCACAAACTGATAACGATAATACGCTTTGGAAGAAGTCTTGGACGAGTCCGGCGACGACGAAGGGAGCCAGGGAGGTTGAGTTAGAGGCGGGAGTCTATGTGCCAGGCCGGAGTCATCCATTTGAGGCCTGGTTTGACATTGATGGTGATGGCAATAAAGAGATGATCATCACCGACAATGATTTTGACATGACTTACATTTACGAGAATGCTGGGGATGATACTTATGAGTATCGGTGGTTTTTCTGCATGTTTGATGTGAACGGTGCGAGCATACTAAATGCGAATGATGGTCGTTTATCTGGTGCCGTGGATATGGATGGAGATGGTGCTGATGAGTTTTACAACATCGGTCAATATGCGGCGCCTGGTGATCCGTTGCATTCGGCAGCGTTAAAGATTTGGAAGCATGAGGCAGGATCAGCCGAGTTTCTGCCGCCGTTTGATGAATGGACGGTGGAATATGATGCGATACCTTCGGGTCGCGATGACAAGGCAGTGGTGCTGGAATACTATGGAGGCGCCGGGGACTGGGACAATGACGGGAATGCGGAGATTGCCTTGAACTACAAAAATGATCCGACCTACTATTTTGGCATGCTGGAGGTGGTCGGACCGGTCACTCAGGCTGACATCAGTTTTAACATGGAAGTTGAGATTCAGCGGAAGCCTTACATGATAACGCCGGCGACCTTGAACACGGCTCGCACCTGGGGCAAGGATCTTGACAATGATGGTTTTGCCGAAATGTTGTTGACCAACAGGAACGATCTGACGCAATGTGCCATTTATTTGGATTGTACTGGCGAGGATACTTGGACACAATACGAGTGGAATCCGGATATGCCGCGAGTTTTTCCGGATTCGACCAAGTTTTCCGATAGTTTCAACTATGCCGATTTAGATGGCGATGGTGTGTACGAGACACTGTTCTCGCTGGCGGCAGGCCGTGGAGTGCTGGATAAACATTGCTCATTGTGGGCGACCAGGATCAATCCGTTAGATCCAGCTAACATGTTTTCATATGCTGCTTGGTCGAAATTGAAAACAGTGGATGAAATGTTAGGCTATTCGGCAGACGAGCTGGTTTACACCACTGGTGCTGGCTTTTTGGAAGTTGGCGATGGTGATGGTGATAACCTGACCGATGTTTACTTTTCCATTGGCGAGACTGGCGGTAGCCGGCTGATGAACGCTGAATTTGTGGGGACAGATTATAAAGATCCGGGTCATTACCATTTTTATTCGATTGTCCATTGTCCGAGTGCTTCGGGTGTTGATTCAACAGCTGCGATACTGGGCAGCCGTGGTGCCTACGGCGATGGCGATAATGATGGTTTACCTGATATTGCCCACAATAACAATCGCAGCAGCGGCGTTCGACCAGCGATGTTTGTCTGGGAATACGATCCATCAATGAGCAGCGTTGAAGCATATCAGCCTGGCCAAAATGCGATGACTAAATCGTTTGAATTGAAGCAAAATTATCCCAATCCATTCAATCCATCTACTACTATTTCCTATTCATTGGACAAGAATGTCGCCGTTCGATTGAATATTTACAATATCAATGGTGAGTTGGTTCGGACACTAGTGGATAAATATCAGGTCAGTGGATTGCATCAGGCTATTTGGAATGGTGTTGATAATCAAGGTCATCGTGTTTCTTCAGGTATCTATCTCTATTCGTTGGAGACAAATTCTCAAACCGTGGTCAAGAAGATGACATTGATAAAGTAAGCTGTCAAAATTTTGATCTCTGTTATCTTTTTTAGGGGAGTCAATTTATTTCACAGGGCTCTTTTATCAAACAGAGAGCCCTGTGAATTATTTGAGTTTTATAAAGAAGAGATAAAAAGAGTGCCAGTCTTTAGCACAGAAACATTTGAGTGTGTAGCAAAAAGTGGATTATGCTTCGACTGCGCTTAGCATCATAATGCTCAAATCTCACCCTGAGCGAAGTCGAAGGGTGATGTCGCCTTTCACAAAAGGCTACATTATTAGCAAAACCTATGATTTGCGATACACTCAAAACATTTGCTGAATAGCTGGAGAAAGAGAGACATGAATAGCGTCTTTTTTTATCAACGTGGCAAAGAGGATAGTGTCCAAACCAAAAGAAGCATCGTCAACAATAGCTGCCTTGATGAAAAAACGTTAATGTACGAAAGGCTGTTTGGGAAAATAATTGCCTCTCATTTTAACAAATAAAAATAAGGAGCATGATAATGGCAATTAGAAAAAAGGATTGCTGGTTGTTCTGGATTCCTTTATTATGCTATGCTTTGAGTTTGTCGGCAGGGACGACAGGAAAAATATCCGGCCGGGCAGTAGATAAACAAACAGGAATGGGTCTCCCGGGGGTGAATGTGGTGGTTGTAGGGACGAGCCGAGGGGCAGCCACGGACCTGGACGGTTTTTACCAAATCATCAATTTGCCGCCAGATAGCTATACGCTGCAAGCTTCAATGATGGGATACGGAAAAGTAACCATCCAAGGCGTGAAAGTGAACGTGGACAAAACAACCAAACAAGATATCATGCTAACCTCTGAAGTATTGCAGGGCGAAGAAGTAACCATTTTGGCTGAAAGACCGCTGGTGGAAAAAGATCGGACCAATACCACCTATTACGTTGATTCGGAAACAATTGGCGATCTTCCGGTCACTACCATGCAGGAAGTTGTCGAGCTGCAAGCCGGCGTTATCACTGGCGCCGATGGCGAAATGCACTTCCGCGGTGGCCGGCAGCGCGAAGTGGCTTACATGATTGATGGCGTTTCCATTTCCAATTCCTATTCACAATCCGGAGGGAAAAATGTAGCGATTGAAAATGCTATCATTCAGGAATTGCAAGTCATCAGTGGTACCTTTAATGCAGAGTATGGCTCGGCTCAATCTGGAATAATAAATGTCATTACCAAAAATGCTGAAAAAGACTTACGAGGCGGTTTTCAATATTATTCAGGAGATTACCTGAGCACCAAAACCGACAAATTTATTGGCATCAACCGTTTCAATCCATTGGCAGAATACGATCTGCAAGCCAATCTCTCGGGGCCAGTCCTATCCAATAAATTGGGCTTTTTCACTACGGCGCGCTTCAGCACTGCTTTGCCTGAGGAATATGCCAATTATCCAGGCACCTATCTCTGGTATGAACGGCGCTTTAACCCTGTCGATGGCTGGGTCATCAATGCCTACAAAAAGTGGTTCACAGAGCACTATGCCTCAGAACTTACTCAAATGGGAGCTATTCATATTCCCGATTCTTTGAGCACCGGCGATAGGCGTATGGGTCCGCTGGCGCAGTATAAAAAATTAACCGCTACTGCAAAATTGACCTATGTTCCTTTTTCAGCTATCAGGCTTTCTTATAGCCTAATAGCCTCACAGATAAAAAGCAAAATCGGTGCAGCTTCCCGGCGCTATCAGCCGGATGCTTTGGCAACAAACTGGGACAATTCCGATCATCATTTTCTCAATTTAAGACATCTGATAACTGAAAGCTTCTATTATAATTTGAATTTATCCTATCAACACAATTATGGCCAGAGCTATTATCGCAAAGATAATAAAATAGCCGATTATCCGGGTGATGAGGGAATTCAACCCATTACCTCATCATCGAGCGATTTTTCTCTTGGCACGACTGATGGCGGTTATTATGGGAAAGATGGAAAAAATTTTCGAAAACTGTATATCATCAATGGTGACGTCAATTGGCAGATCGGCAAGCATAATTTTATCAAAGCAGGTGTCGAGTTCAAGCAGCATCAGATTAATACCTATAGTTTTCCACTAATTGCTACCGTTGATTGGACCCGTTATGCTTACACCACTGCCATCAACGGCAAAGATTATTCCTGGCCTGAATACTGGAATTTGATGGTCGACTACTGGAAAAATTGGAATGCGACCTACGATACCACCAAATATCGTTATCCCCGGGCTGATGAAGTTACTCGTTATCGAGATTTTACCATTAAACCGCTCGAGGCAGCGTTTTACCTACAAGATAAGCTGGAGATGGGTGAAATTATTCTCAATGCTGGACTGCGACTAGATATCTTCAGACCAAACGAAAACATTATCAAGAATACTCGCATTGAATCCTATTTGCTGGGAAGTCCGGGTAATCTCAAAGAGGCGCCCACTCAGTATCAACTCAGCCCGCGTTTGGGACTCTCATTTCCGATTTCCGAACGAGGTGCTTTTCATGTGGCTTATGGCCATTTTTTCCAGATGCCCAGCTTTGAAAAAATGTTCAATGAACCATTGCAGGTACTCACGCCGATTCAGTTGGAAGGCAAGTTTTTGGGCAATGCCGAATTGAAACCAGAACGCACCATTGCTTATGAAGTGGGATTACAGCAAGAAATTAGCTCGGACTATGCTGTTGACTTGACTCTTTTTTACAAAGATTTTCGAAACCAATTAGGAATCGAATCGCTTACCACTGTCGACTTGGTTACCTATACCCGTTATGTCAATCGGGATTATGGCAATGTCAAAGGATTTACCCTGGCTTTGGAAAAGCTGCGCACCGGTTTATTTTCTGGCGCCATAGATTATACTTTTCAATATGCTGAAGGCAGTGCTTCCAGCGCCGAATTCATTCAATTGGTACAGGTAGCGACGCGAATCGGAGGCGAGCCGCTGCAATTTGTTGAACGGCAAATTTTGCCACTGGATTGGGATCAGCGGCACACGGTTAATCTGACAGCCATTTTGAGCAAACCAGGCGATTGGAGTGTCAGCACTATCGGCAGTCTGGGCAGCGGCTTGCCTTACACGCCCAGCTCACCTTTTGGTTATTTGTTTCCGGATACAGAATTTAAAAATACCGCCCGAAAACCGGTTCGCTGGAACCTCGACCTCCGGGCTAAAAAGCAGTTAAAATTAGGCTCATTAAACTGCATGGTTTTTCTTAATGTTGAAAATCTGCTCGATCATCTCAATCAGAAATACGTTTACACGACCAGCGGCCTGGCTGATGAAAATACCATGTTACCTGAAGCCAGAGCGACACGGGATACAGAAATAGAACAAATTGGCCTATTTACTGCTGACGAAGTGGATGCCCGACCTCAATGGTACACCCCTCCGCGAAAGATTCAACTTGGCTTTGGAGTAAATTTTTAATTGATTTAAGTATTCACCAATAAAATTTGATTTAACATTCTCTAAAAAAATAGGAGAGCTTAAATTGAACTGGTTAGCAAAGTCTAGAAAAAAAATTCTGGCGTTTTGTTTTGTCATGATAATTCTATTATCCGCTCCGGCGCAGGAGCAAACAAACGACAAACCAGAAATAAAAGAGAAAGACAGCTTTCATTCGGGCTATCTGAACAGCCGCACTGAGCTACCTGCTTTTTTGCTGAAAGAAGGTTGGCAAGATGTCGGCTGGAAAAAATATGTTCGTGCCGCCTTGCATGATGGTAATCTGGTAACTTGCGGTTTGGTAAACCAGGGACAATTAGCAGGTGGCTATTTTGAAGGCGGCAATGTC
>CAZNDR010000203.1:0-7511 GCA_964571835.1 uncultured Cytophagia bacterium
TTCGTCGCCGCCGGTTCCGGCGCGGATCTCTAAGATAGCATTTTTTTTATCATTGTCAAGAAAAAGTTAATCAGATGAGCAAAGCGCTGGTGATGAAATTTTTAAAGACACATTTAGTGCTCATGGAGTATAAACATAGATTTTATTCTTTCTATTTTTGCTTTAAGAGGCCAAAACGGTGCTTTTGAGCTATCGCACTCTCTGTATACCTAAAACAGCTAATAACGATCATCTCAAAATTGATCTGTCGATTAGCGCTGGTCAATTTTTCTTAAAAATATCTTGCATTATTCATTTTTTTATATAAATTTGGCATCTGCAATTTGACTCGGTCAAATAAAAAAACCAGAGTTGATCTCGAATTTTATTTATTAGTTCCAATGCTCTTTGACATAATTTTTTTCTTCTGCTCCATTGGTCTTTAGATGTGATCCGAAACCATAACTCGATGTTCAGATAATTCAAATTTGGTAGATTAATTTTTGCATAGGCGGTTATAAGCGAATAAATATAACAAAAAAAAATATAACGTGGAGTGATGTATGATTTGGTTGAATAATTTAATTGCCACTATTCTCCCTTTTGTTCCAAAATCAATTGTTGGACTTTTTTCCCGTCAGTATATTGCTGGAGAAACGCTCGATGCTGCAGTGATAAAGGTGAAAGAATTAATGGCGCAAGGCATGTGCGCCACTATAGATCTTTTAGGTGAAGAAGTGAAGAAAAAAGAGGATTCTTTAAAAGCGATGACTATTTATCAAGGGATTCTGCAAACTATTAATCGCGAAAAATTGGATGCCAATATCTCCGTTAAGCCCACCCAGATGGGTTTAAAATTGGACCGAGAATTTTGTTTTAATAACCTCAAGATTCTGGTAGAAGAAGCAAAAAAAATCAATAGTTTCGTACGCATTGATATGGAAGATGCCACCTGTATTGACGATACTTTAGAAGTTTTTCTGCGGCTGCAAAAAAATTACTCGAATGTAGGAACAGTTCAACAATGTTATCTGCGCCGATTGCCCGGAGACATGAATAGACTCATCCCGCGCCAGGCCAATCTTCGCCTTTGCAAGGGCGCCTATTATTGGGAAAAGAGAGACACAATTTATAAAAACCCGGCGATAATCAATTCTAGTTACGCCTATTTTTTAGAAAAATTATTAGCCAATAAGTGCTTTGTTGGCATTGCCACTCACGATGAAAAACTGGTTTGGGAAGGAATAAAGTTAATTGACAAATTGAAATTAAAAAAAGATCAATATGAATTTCAGATGTTGTATGGTGTCGACCATGAATTGCGACGGATAATTGTTAACGCTGGGCATCGGTTGCGCGTTTACGTGCCTTTCGGCAAAGAGTGGTTTGCTTATTCTATTCGAAGGCTAAAAGAGAATCCGAAAATGGTGAGCTATATTTTCAAAAATACTTTTAAAAATTTGATGGGCAAAAATAGATAAATTTCCCATCAACCAATACTTAGGAAATTGCCATGCGTATTGCTTTTAAAATGCGTGTCAAAAAGGGTTGCGAAACAGAATATGAAAAACGGCACAATCCCATTTGGCTTGAGCTCAAACAGACGCTTTTTTCGCACGGCGTACAGAACTATTCTATTTTTCTGGATGAAGAGACCAATCAACTGTTTGCTTATGCTGAGATTGAGTCCTGGCAAAAATGGCAGCAAATTGCTGATTCTGAAGTCTGCAAAAAATGGTGGGATTACATGGCGCCGTTAATGCTTTGCCATGAGGACAAAAGTCCAATTTCAATTAACTTAAAAGAGGTATTTCATATCGACATTGGCTAAACAGTTTTTCGGAATGTATCAAGTAGTTCTGAGTCAAGCTTTTCCCGCTTAATATAAACTTGCAAGAATTGACTGTGCCAATATGCGAATGGGAAATAAAAAATTTTCATTTGCTCAGCTGTTGAAGAGCAAATAGATGAAATATTTTCAATCTAATGAAAAGGAAAGTCTAATGGAAGAAAACAAAACGAAAAACGAGCAAAACAATTCTGATACAAAATCTTCGACCAAAATTCATCGCCGCGATTTTTTGCAGGGATTAGCCACTGTGCCAGCGCTTGGCTTGTTTGGCTATTCTTTGTACAAACAAAAAAGCTATCAAAAAAAACAGCAGGAAGCTAACCTGGCGGCAACAGCCGCAGCAACCAATCTGCCTGATTTAAATGTCGCTTTATTAGGCGTCGGGGCTCAGGGTGATGTGCTATTGAACGCGATGTTAAAAATTCCCAATCTTCGTTACCGTGCCGTGTGCGATATTTGGAAAGAATATAATCTGGAAAAGGCTGTTCGGTTGCTTAAAAAATACAAATTTGAAGTCAATGCTTATGAAGACTATCGAGAAATGTTGGATAAAGAAAAAGAACTTGATGCTGTCATCATTGCTACTCCAGATTTCTGGCATGCCAGGCATACTATTGATTGCCTTAAAGCTGGCCTACATGTCTATTGCGAAAAAGAGATGTCCAATAATTTAGCTGATGCTAGGCGAATGGTATTAGCCGCCCGCGAAACCGGCAAGCTACTTCAAATTGGACATCAGCGGCGAAGCCATCCGCGCTATATTCATTGCTATGAAAAACTGATCAAGGAAGCAAAATTGCTGGGCAGGATCGTCACCGTCAATGGCCAGTGGAATCGAGCGCCACAGGAAGATTTAGGCTGGCCACAAAAATACACTATTCCCGAAGGCCGGCTAAAACAATATGGCTTCAAATCAATGGCGCAATTCCGGAATTGGCGCTGGTACAAAGGACTGGGCGGCGGACCGATTGTGGATTTAGGATCACATCAAATCGATATTTACAACTGGTATCTCGGCGCTCCGCCCAAAGCCGTAATTGCTAGCGGCGGCACCGATTATTATCCCAAAGCCACCCACGAATGGTACGACACGGCTATGGTCATTTTTGAATATGAAATCAATGGTCAATACAGTCGCGCCTATTATCAAACGCAGACCACCAACGGCAGCCTGGGATACTTCGAAAATTTTATGGGCGACCAGGGCACGTTGGTTATTTCCGAATCTGAAGCTGGCAACTCAGGTTCAATTTATCGGCAACCACAGGCGCCAGCCTGGGATGAATGGGTCAACAAAGGTTATATTTCTGCGCCGCAAATGCAGGTGGCGCGGCCAGAAGGTGAAGCGCTTCTCGATGTCCGGGAAAGTATTTCACCAGATGAGCATAAAATTCCCCTGCAATTTCGCGATCCTTATCACAAGCCACATTTGGAAAACTTTTTTAATTCAATCCGGGGACTAACAAGACTCAATTGTCCTGCCGAGATTGGCTACGAAACTGCCGTAGCAGTACTCAAGGTAAACGAAGCCATCGAATCCGGCCAGAGACTCTATTTTCATCCGGATGAGTTTAAAGTGTAACTTGACAATAAATGGTGTGGTCATTTTTTCGTCAATATCTTGCCGTCATGGCACGCATGATGTTAAATGCAATTTCTCAGTTTCAACCTAAACTGTTGCTTAAATTAATTGGATTGATTGTTGATGAAGGAAAGGAAAATTATTATTATGGAAGATAAAAAATTTAACCATTTACAGATGATCGCCATTGTTGTGCTGCGCGTTACCATTGGCTGGCATTTTCTTTATGAAGGACTGACTAAATTAATGAAAGCCAATTGGTCGGCACAAGGATATCTTTTGCAATCAAAAGGTATTTTTGCTGGCTTTTTCAAATGGATTGCCGAGACGCCTAACGTGCTCAATGTGGTCAACCAAATGAATATTTGGGGACTGATTGCCATGGGTTTGGGCTTGATACTGGGCTGCTTCACCCGAATTGCCGCGGTGGCGGGCATGGTTCTGCTATTACTTTTTTACCTGTGTAATCCTATTTTTGTCGGATTTTATTATTCCATGCCGACCGAGGGTAGCTATTTAATCATCAACAAAAACGTGGTGGAAATGGCGGCGCTATTTGTTATCGCTGTTACCCTCAGCGGCAGATATGCTGGTCTTGATCGGATTTGGCACAAACTTTTCATAAAAAGTAATTTTGTTCACCCATTTAAAAATAGCGAATAGAAATAAGCGCCGACAAAGATAATTTTCCATTAAACATATTTTGTTAACTTTTCACCAACAGGAGGTTCTCATGTCATGCTGCCATTGTGAAATGAATCGCCGGGAATTTATCGCTTTATCCGCCGCTGGCACTGCGTCAGTTAGTCTGACGGGATTCGCTTCGCTCTACGCTGGCAAAAGCATCGAAAATTGGAACCCGGCAAAACCATGCAAAAAAATTGGCCAGCCCCTGGTTGTCCAGCCGGTGCTCATGTACACAGTCTCTCAGCCAATAAAGCAGCGGTCGTATAAATCCTGGGGCGGCATTCAAACTGATGAAGCAGCAGACGAGGAAGCCGCACGCATTACTCAAGAGCTGTCAGCGTTGGGAAAAAGGTCAGATTTTGCCATTGAGTTTTT
The DNA here is from genome assembly GCA_964571835.1 of uncultured Cytophagia bacterium. Classification (GTDB taxonomy): domain Bacteria; phylum Zhuqueibacterota; class Zhuqueibacteria; order Thermofontimicrobiales; family Thermofontimicrobiaceae; genus CAZNDR01. Next base: position 4,476 of record CAZNDR010000203.1, read on the forward strand.
GCCGGTTATCAAAGTTAAAACGCCTGAAGCAGCAGCCAAGGCTCATCAACAAAAATATGACGTGGTTTTAATTTACCCAGCGCGCGGCGGCGGTGATTTGCTTCGCTCCTGTTTTTCGCCGGATAGAAACACCGTCATTTTTGCCCGGCACAAATCCGGTCCAGTTTATTACTGGTATGAGGCTTTGAGCGTCAAATACCTCCAAACCGAAAATGAATCTGCCGAACAGGCAAAAGCTCAAAGTAAGCTTGTCCATGTTGATGAGGTCGTGATTGACGACATGGATGAATTGCTGTGGCGGCTGCGCGCGTTATTCGGCGTTAAAAATTTTTTGGGTACCACAATAATTGCGCTGGGCGGACCGATGGGCAAATACAGCCCACAAGCACCGGAGATAGCTAAAGAAAAATTTGGTTTTGAAATAATAGACATCAGTTACGACGAACTTAACAAACGGATTCGCAGCGCCCGAGCCGATAAAAAAATCATGCGTTTAGCGAAAGAATGGACGCAACAATATCTTGCCCTGCCAGAGACAACACTGAAAACTGACAAAGAATTTGTAGAAAATTGTTTTTTGCTTTATTGGATTTTCAAGGACATGATGCTCGAACACTATACTGATTGTTTCACCATTAAAGATTGTATGGCAACAGTAATGCCTATTTCAGAAACTACTGCCTGCCTAACGTTGGGCCTGCTGAACGATGAAGGCTACATGGCCTTTTGTGAATCCGATTTTGTCATTATTCCACCGGGGGTTTTGCTGCGTTACCTTTCGGGAAAACCGGTCTTCCTGCACAACTCAACTTTTCCGCATAACGGCCAGGTGACCTGCGCTCACTGCATCGGGCCGCGACGAATGGATGGCATCAATTATGAACCAGCCGAAATTATGACCCATTACGAATCCGAATACGGCGCCACGCCAAAAGTCACTATGCCCATCGGGCAGGAATTGACTTTTCTCGATCCCGAATACAGCAGCGGCAGATGGTTGGGTTTCAAAGGCAAAGTGCTGGACAATCCGTTCTACGAAATCTGTCGCTCTCAACAGGATGTGCAAATTTTCGGCAACTGGCAGAAATTAAAAAATGAAGTCCGCGATTCCCATTGGGTATGCGTCTATGGCGACTATTTGAAGGAAGCGGGCTACGCCAGCCGCAAATTGGGATTGAAATGGGAGAATATTTCGGAACTGATATGAGCAGGAAATAAAATGTGTAACATTTTTTTAAACTGCCAAAGTTCAACTGTTTGAGTTAATGAGCTTTTGGTGATCAAATGAGTCAAACACTGAAGATAAGCTTTTTTAAGGGCCGACATTTTACTGCTTCGCTGTCACTACCGACTTGTCCTTTTTAGGCAAATAAAGATGTATCGGAAAACTTCAATGTTTAAGAAATCATCATCAGCTCAATTGATAGGCACCTTGATGCGCCGTTCCGGGCGCTGCTCAATATCGCTCAGTTTCCTGGCGCAATTAGATGAGTTCTGAGATCAGCAGAAACGGATCTCGATTACGCATAGGCTGAGCAGCACATGGGAAAAATAAAAGAAAGCGCTCAGTGCAAAAAATTTTAAAAGCTCCTTTCTGTGCACTTAGCTTGAAATTAAAAAGTCATTTTTAATTATCGGTGCACAGGCTACTTGTTTAATTCAAACCTATCATAAAGGTCGCCGGCAGCCGTCCAGCTTTCGTATTTCAACCTATTTTTGTTTATGGAAATCACCTGAAACAATTGTTCACCAGAGCCGATTTTTGCCATTAATTCACGATATTTCGGCTCGGTATCATACATTTTCACTCCGCACACTGAAACCACATAAACGGTACCCTTTTCATTATTAGGGACCATTTGCCCATTGCGCAATTTAAAAGTGCGGCCGTAACTGTGATCGTGACCTGCCAGAACAAGATCAACCGGATACTGATCAAACAACGGAATGAAGTGCTCACGCAATTCCGGATTATCGCGGCGTTTGGTCATGGAATAAAATGGCTGATGAATAGCAGCCACGACCCAGCGATTGGAATTTTGGGACAGGACCTTTTCCAGCCAGTGCGCCTGTTCCTGGTACTTTTCATTTCCATTGAGCATGATAAAGCGCAAGCCCTGATAATCAAGATAATAGACAGACTCCTCCAATCCTTCAGGTCCATTTTCGGGCAAAGCAAACATCGGTCGCCAGAGATGGTTCAACTGATGAACCGTCTCTCCCCCGATTTGGATCTTTGTATATTCGTGATTCCCAGGTAGCATAATGAAAGGTGTCACGCGGGAAATCCAGCCAAAGGCGTTGAACAATTCCTCCCACTCAGCGTCATTTTGTCCGTGATTCACGATATCGCCGCTGAAGTGCCAAAAGCTGGCGCTGGGCGCCTTCGCAAAAGCAGCTCGAAAAACTCGCGAACCCAATGACAGTATTCCATTCTGAACATCGCCAAAAAATATAAACTGAAATGGTCCGGCTGTTTCGCTGGCGGTTTTAAAATGGTTCCATTCACTCCAGTTTTTGCCATCGCCGACACGGTAGGCATAAAGCGTGTTTGGAGTCAAGGTGGTAAAAATAGCCGAATGATACATGACGGTCCTATTTGTGTCTAATGCTAATGTTGTCGATTGCGCTATCACTGTTTTTGCTTCTTTATCTAATTTTGGGCTGGCTGCGGCAATGGTAATTTGTGCTTGCGCAGTTTCAACGCCCAAACCAGTCCGCCAGGTGACTGCTTGACTGGTGGCTGGACTTTCGGTTAAATTGAGTATTATTCTCTCGGGAAGCAAAGAATCTTCAGCAAGTGCGTTAGTCAATATAATAAAAAAAATCAGCTTAATTTGAAGATAAAAAATGATCTTTTTATAGCCGAAATCGAGTCGATATAACCTTTGCATTTTTGCCTCCTATCGAAAGTCTTCATCACGCTTTTTTATTTTCATTTTTTTTAATGGCAACAAAGATAATATTCTGGTTAAAAAAAATCAAGAAAAAATAAAAAAAAGCTTGCAATTAAGAATAATTCTTATATAATAGTAG
>CAZNDR010000204.1:0-7498 GCA_964571835.1 uncultured Cytophagia bacterium
GTATTATTGTGCTTAACAGATAGCCGCCAATAGCAAAGATGATAATCATCCCCAACTTTAAATATTCATAAGGGATGTAAAAATATTTGAGGGAAATTGTCAAAATCGAAATTCCAATAAAACCAAACGAGATCAATCTCACAAAGCCTGCACCCAAAATTCCCAAATTAGGGACGAAATGAAAATTAAGACTAATATTAACTGCTACTGCCATTCCTAAAATAATAGGGAAAATATAAGTCTTTTTATGAACCTGAATACCAATGGAGGAATAATAATTGATACCATTAAAAATAGAAGCTACAATGATTAGCGGAACAATGGCTGCTCCGTCAATGTATTTTGCTGTTGCCATAAGGTTGATTATTTCTTTGGAAAAAACGGCAATGACCATGCCAGCAATAATTAGCATAAACAGAAAATAATTGAAAAGTTTAGCAAAGGTAATAGCAGCATTTTTTTCTTTTGCTAGAGAAAACATTACCGCCGGCCAGGCCATTTGAAAGGCACTTACCAATAACTCTACTACCATGCTAATTCTTAAGGCAGCTCCATAGATTGCTACCTGTTCGAGATTATAGTAAAACCGAATAAAATAGCGGTCAGACATCATCAATATCATATTAAATGCTGCCATGGGTACCAGAGGTAAGCCAAAACCCAGCATATCTTTTAAAGCTGAAAAGGAAAAGGCAAAGCCAATGTCCTGGCTAACTGCTGAAGTAAAGACAATTACAAAAATAAACGATGTGATGGCATTGGCGGTGATGATACCAATTAATCCCCAATGTAATTTGATTACCAAAAGCAAGTTCAATAAAATCCCAACCAGAAAATTGCCGCCGGCAATGAAGGCAAAGGTTGTGGATCGCTCCTCAATGCGCAGTCGAGCCATAGGGATTGAGGTTAAAATTAAAAATAGATCACCAATGAAAACAATCACCAATAATTTTGAATAGTCACTATCTCCAATAAGCACATTGGAAATGGCCTTTGAAAAAGCTATTAATCCCAATATAGATAGACTGGCTATGAATAATAGAAAAAAAAAGGCTGTACTGGTGACTTTTTTTTTATCGACATTTTCTTTATAGATGATGCTTCTAAACAGAGCCGACCCCAGCCCAAGCTGCAAAATCAAAACAACAATACTCGAGGTAACCATCAGCAATTCTAATATTCCGTATTCTGTTTTTGTCAGATATCTGGCATACAGAGGCAGAAGAATGACAGTTACAGCACGATTTAATACTGTTCCAAAACCATAAGCAATTGAATGCTTAAAAATCCGTATTAGCACTTGAATCAAAACAATGTCTCTTTTATTGAAAAAAAAATTAGCTTTTGCTTAGGGTCTTATTGGCGGTTGACAATGAGGCAAAGATACGATCGCAAGCAAAAGTCAAACCAATGACGATCCACAAATAATTATTTAACAAGCCGCCGGGACTAAACAGGTTAAAAGTCAGTAGCGCCAAAAGGGTACTAAGCAAACCAATCTGCCAGGTTTTTAAGAAGTTATCAGTTATATTATTTATCGAGTGAAGGCCAAATTTAAAATAGCGATAAAAAATAATAGCTATTAGCATAAATCCGATTACGCCCAATTCGGCAATAACTTCAAAGGGCAAAGTATGAGATTCTTTGACGTCAAAAAGAGCCTGTCGCGCTGGCATATATTTTGAATATTCTATAGGAAAGCCACGAAAGCCAACTCCAATTAAATAGGAATTTAATAGCATTTTAAGCGCACCCATAATTAGATAAACTCGAGTCATGCCGGATTGGTCAGCTGCGGAATCGAGTATCGAGGTAAACCTTAGCAAAAAATTGCCCAAAAGTGGCGTTCCGATTAACAGAATAATAGCACCAGAGATGACAAGGCCGCTTAGCGCCAGCATCTCTTTTTTCCGTTTTGAAAAAAAGAAAATTAAAAATAGGCCAGGAAAGAGGGCGACCCAAGCACCTCGAGAAAAAGTCCCCACAAACGCCGCACCGCAAATGCCAAGGAGTCCTAATAGAAGAAGTTTGATTTTGAGTGGCTGTTTATAATTTAATAGGAAAGAAGTTGCCATTAACATGGGCAGCAACAAAAACGCAGCAAAATAATTGGGATTTTCAAAGGTCGACGCCGATCGACTCAAGCGATTCATTTGGGCAAAATAGGTTGTTTTGATGGCCATAGGATTGGTGATAAGATCGTAGGTTCCTAATAGGCTAAGAGCAAATGCACTCAAGAATAAAAAGAGCAAAATAGTTGTTATTTCATTTTTCGCTTTTACCGAGTTAATAACCAGATACATGACTCCAACTAAAGCAGCCAATCTTAAAAAATCAATGAAACCATTTATTTGGTTAGGGCTCCACAAAAGAGACATACCACTTAAAAGCAAAAAGAAAATTAAAGGGACGTCAAAATTCGTGCCCGCAAAAGATAAATTTTGATCGATTAATTTTTTAAGTATTAATGCAACTATGGAAAAAAGCACAAACACATGGAATAAGCTGAGCGAATAGGTTGCCTCGGGCATGAGTTTGCCAACAGTGTCCAATGAAGAGGAAAAAACGAGTAAGGCAATTCCTAAGGCAGGTCTTTTTAGCAAATTGTAGCCGACTAATCCTATAGCCATTAAGAAAAAAATAACAAGCGCTGAAATCAGAAATGATGATTGGACTCCAATCAAAATATATAATCCGGCGATCAATAAATTGCAGGCGGAAAAGGTAATGGCGTGGTCATATTTGTCAATGAATTTTGTCGTGATGCTCACGTATCTCCCTTGATTTTTGATATTAAATTTTTGATTTTTTCCTGAATATTCTCAAATCATTTTTTATCGCCAGGGAAATATTTTTAATTTTTTGATATTCTTCAAAATTGTTTACTCTTAATTTTTCTAAATAATCAAAATAAAACGCCAGAAACGAGCTCACAATCAGGCTCAAAAAACCTGCAATAACAATAATGATAGCCCGTTTGGGTCGGCTTTTTTTAAAAGGTGGCTTCGCGATGTCCAGCACTTGAATAGTGGGGGTATCTTTTGCTTCTTGAATTTTTGCCTGCTCATATTGCTGAGTCAATAATTCAAAGAGCAATTCCTGAATTTTCGCCTCTCTCATCAGCCGGGCTAATTCCAGTCCCAATTCAGGTAATTCGGCAAAAGGAACAAATAACTCATAGTTTTTTGTATCCGCATATTTGCTGGCCGACGAACTACTGCCTGCTTTTCCGTATTTTAATTCATCAAGCATTTTATCGACTTCAGCTATTTGTAACTTTGTACTCAATATTTTAGAATGAGATTCAGTAACCGTTTTTTCCAGCACTGATAGCTGAATTCGTAAGGCAATAAGTTGTGAATACAATTCTGCTGCACCAGCAATAGCTGCCTCAGTCTGCTCGGGTAATGAGACGGTATTATGATTTTTTTGAAAATCGCGCAATGCCTCTTCAGCTTTTTTCAATTCCACTTTGGTTTCTTCCAAACGCGTCTCAACGAACTGTCTGGTGAGTTTCGCCTTTGATTGACTGGTAAGCTTATTTACTCTATCCAATTCTTTAATATAAGCATTGGCGACATTGGCAGCCAGAATAGGATCTTCCTTTGCTTCAAAGCTCACATGGATGGTGCCGTCTCGACCTACTTCAATGGTTGTGTGATCTTCTAAAGCTTCGATAGCAAAATCAATATTTTTAGATTTGTAGATTTTCATCAAGTCAAATTGATGGATAAGGTTTTCTCCCACAACTCTGCTTTTTAATATTGTCTCGTAAACATCAGAAGAAGTGGCAAACATCGGCAATTCAAAACTGCCACCACCAAGCAGTGGAGCAGCTAATTGAGAGGCGGCAGATAGTGGGAAAACGAAGCCTTCTTTTTCAGGTGGCAAAATAACTGTTTTTGCTTCGTACCACTTTGGCAGAAGCAGACAAACAATGAGCGTAAGTATGCTGATAAAAAGAAAGTTAACTATAATTAATTTACGCCTGGCGACAATAACATTCAAATAGTCAATAAAATTGTGTTCTCTATTTTGCATGCACTATCCCGAAATAATTTTTTTTCAATTATCAGCATTAATTATTTCTGCGCAGCCATAAAAGCAAAAACGAGCGTGCCTAATCCGGCAAGAATCTGCAAATATTCCGACACTTGTTGTCTTATTGACAAAGGTACAATGATGGTGTCGCCTCGTTCTACTGCCGCATTGGGCCCGTCTTCAATATGACCGTTTTTATGATGAATCACTTTGATCCCTTTGATATTTCCCATTTCTGACGTTCCACCAGCCAGCCCGACATAATCGCGGGCGCTAAAACCAGCCATATAGGAATATCCGCCTGGCAAATTAACGGCGCCATGGACATATACTTTATTTTTAAGAGAAGGTACGCGGACTTGATCGCCATCCTGCAGCTCAATATCCCGTGAGAGAGTAGTGGCAGTCGTGTCTTTGGCTAGCAAATTAACATTTAGCGTTATTTCTTCCCCGCTGCTGGACTTTCTGATGACAAAAATATTGTGTGGATCTAATGTCCGAGTAAATATATCCATACGACGCAGGAAATTACTGAGCATTTCTCCATCGGTTATTTGATGAATCCCCGGATTCCTCACATTGCCCTCGAGGGAGACTGTCTTTTTGGATAAATTTATTGCTGGCACATAAATGACATCCCCGCTTTGAACAAAAATATTTTTTTCTAGTTTTCCTAACCTCTTAAATTCAAAAAAATCCAAAGTATCAAGTTTGCCATCAACATGTCTGATTTCAATTTTTCGATCATCGGCCCATTCTTTTAAGGCATCAGCCCGATCAATCAAAACTGATACTCGATCCATCGGATTAGCTAAGTAGGTTCCGGGATTATTGACCTCACCTAACACGTGAATCCGAAAGGTTCTCAGCTCTACCAAGTTTGCTGTTACTTGTTTGTAGGTATATTTTTGCGTGCCTGCCTGACGCACTTCTCGTTGTACTTCAGCCAGCGTTTTGCCATCAACGTTTATGGTGCCAATTGTTTCGATCACTAATTTGCCTTCAGGTGTTACTTGAGAGGGAATAATAACTTCTTCGCCGATGGAAATGTTGATGTAAAATAAATCTCCCGGCCCGACAATATATTGTTCCGGATCGACAATTTTTTCCATGGCTTGTGCCTGCGCTATGGGAACTGGATATCCCTGCTCCTCTAAAGAAGCACTTTCTTCTGGAGATGGGAATTGGGCTGTTCTCGCCTTTTGTCTTTGTGGCAGGGACTTCTGTTTGATTAGTTGTCCAAAAACCGAATAGGGGATAAGTGCCAAAATAATTACTAATGATTTGCACAGGAGAACATTTCGTTTAGACATCTTTTCTCCTAAATTTTCTTGGCTGTTGATCAATCTGAAAAAATACTTCAATAAAAAATTTACCCATTAGATAGCGGATAGAAAAATTTTAGGCAACAAATATAAAGATAACTCCCCTAAAAGTCAAGAATAATTTAGCCGCTGTTTACCTGCTATTTTTCTCAAAGCAACTTTTCAAGCTTTTGACACGTAAACTTCCAAGAAATCGAAAAAAGCCAAGGAGAAGGTCATGATAAAAAAAAGAAGAATTATGTCAGTTTTGGTATTTGCTCAAATTTTTATCAGCACTTTACTTGTGACACTGACTTGTGAAAGCAGTATTGCTCGCGCTTTTGAGGATCAAGTAATTAAAACATTTCAAGTAAAAGAAGGACAATTATTATACTTGAAGGCAGATATGGGTTCCGTGGATATAAAGAGTTGGAGCCGGCATGAAATCAAAATCATCGTCACTAAAAAAGCCAATACAAGCAGTCGACGGGAAGCAGAAAAAATCTACGATGATCTGAAGATGAGCTTTGATCAGAATAGGCGTGGCGTCACTGTGCTGGTCGAATACGTCGGCCCGAAGCGCTGGGGCAATCGCAAATTACATCTCCACTTTGATATCTGTGTTCCTCAAAAATTTGATCTTGATATTAATACTGCCGGCGGCAGCATTGCTGTTGATGATTTGTTAGGCAAAATAGATTTAAACACTTCAGGCGGTTCCATTAGCGCCGACAATATAGAAGGTCCGCTCAATGCCAAAACATCTGGCGGCAGCATCAGAGTGACCTCGGCAACAGGCGAGGTAGACCTCAACACTTCTGGCGGCAGTATTACTGCTGGCAAAGTGACTGGCTCTTTATATGCTGAAACTTCCGGCGGTGGTATCGAGGTGGACGGGGTCGTCGGCGATACGCGCGTATTTACTTCTGGCGGCGGATTGCATTTAAAAAAGCTCGCCGGCAATGTGTGGGGAAGCACCTCCGGCGGCAGCATTTACGCAGAAATAACCGGACAATTCAATCGCAATTGCTCCTTGAAAACATCGGGTGGCGGCATTACTCTATATTTGGCGCGAAATATTGACGCCAACATTGATGCCCATACCTCTGGTGGACATGTATCAACCGATTTTCCTGTGACAGTGCAAGGCAAACTAAAATCTAACTCGCTATCTGGGAAAATTAATAACGGCGGTCCACTGATTGAGTTGAAAACTTCGGGTGGCAGCATTCGCATAAAAGAATGGTGATAGCTTTTAATGTTTCTTTTGACGCTTGCATTCAAACAAAATTGTGACAGGTGGCTCAATCCTATTTTTATATGCAAAACCATGAGATTGCCAGTAGCGTTTTTCTATAATAATCATACTCGCCTTTTTATTCCGCCGTGTTTTATAAGCTGAACAGCTACAATAATTTTTTGGTAACCGATCACCGGATACACAGCTATTATAGAACTCACCCCCTTAGTTTCCCTCTCTTAAATAAAGAGGGATGGGGGATGAGTTCTTTAATGTTATGTACCCCGTGATCGGTTGCATTTTCGGAATTCGCCCGCCATAAAAATAACTTGCATTTTTTTATTGTTTTCACTATATTGAAACCAATTTTTTATGATGTATTATTGGCTTAATTATCAGTTAGGTATTCTTTACCAGGAGAAGTTATGGCGTTAATGAGTAAAATGCGTGAGAATATGACCACCATACTTTTTATTTTGTTAGTTTTATTTTTGCTCAGCATGACGGTGGGAGGATTGGTCGGAGGCGCTGATATTACCAACTTGATTTCCGGCAAGAAACCAGATACAGTAATTTCGATTAATGGAGAACAGATTTCTTACGAATACTTCACCCAATTTCGACAACAACAATTTGAAAATTATCGGCAACAAAATCAGAAAGAGCCGACGGGCTATGAATTACAGCAAATGGAGGATCAAATTTATGAATCCATTGTACGCGATGTGCTGTTCAAGCAGATAGCGCAAAAGATGAGCATCGGTGTCACCAAAAACGAATTGGCTTATCACATTTTTAATAATCCACCAGAATTCATACGCACCAATCCCTCTTTCGCTGATAGTAATAAAAACTTTGATTATAAACTTTATGAAGCTGCATTGGCCGACCCACGAAATAAACAATATTGGGA
>CAZNDR010000205.1:0-7481 GCA_964571835.1 uncultured Cytophagia bacterium
AATTAACAATTCTTTGGTCCTGAAAAGCGGCCATGCCAGGAGTACCAATTATACTTATTTTATTCCTTCACAGCGAGATGTTCTAAGAAAAGTTAATTATAAAAAGGAATTATCATTAGAGGGATTGGAAGAGGATAGAGTTTTTAATCAACTTTCTTTACTCTCAAACCTAAAAAAAAGTATTAGTCCAAATGCTTATGAAATTCTCCAGTATGCCTTCACTGAAATATTAAACAACGCCATCGAACACTCTAATTCCCAAAAATGCCTCATTGAAACCACATTGGATCAATATAACTTTCAATTTAAAATCAGAGATTTTGGTATTGGTGTCTTTTTTTCAATTTATGATAAATTTAGCCTCCCGGATGAAGCTAGCGCGGTGGGCGAACTAATCAAAGGCAAAACGACCACCATGAAAGAAAGACACAGCGGTGAGGGAATATTTTTTACCTCCAAAGCTGCTGATAAAATGTCTCTTCGATCTCACAAAATAAATTTAATTTTTGATAATAAAAAAGGCGACATTTTTTTAGAAGAAAAAAGATCACTTAGTGGCACCGAAGTCTTATTTTCCATTAACAAAAATACTAAAAAAAGCCTATCGGACATTTTTGCAGTCTATGCCCCAGAAGAATTGGATTATCAATTTGAGAAGACAAAAGTCGCTGTCAAACTTTTCCAGGAAACTTATATTTCAAGGTCAGAAGCAAAACGGCTGCTCTTTGGCCTGGATAAGTTTAAAGTTATCGTGCTGGATTTTAAAGGTGTAAAATCAATCGGCCAGGGATTTGCCGATGAAATTTTCAGGGTATTTCAAAATAGCCATCCAGAAATTCTTATAAAAACCGAAAACGTAAGTGAAATACTAAATGTAATGCTTTCACGATTCAAAAGTATTATTTCAACGGAGAGCCAAAATGGATAAGCTAGTAATTTCCAAAATTGGTGAATACTTTCAAGAATATACAAAATATAAATATTATACCTGCCCCAGCGACCTGAGCCTGGGCAAGCCAGTGCCAGCACCTGAAAAAGCTGTTGAGGCAAAACTGGCTTTATTTGAGTTACCAGACGGCAAACAAGCATTGGCAAGTTCTGATAAAGAATTGACACGAATCTTCAGCCAGCGTCGTTCTCGAAGAAGTTATCTTCACCAATCTCTTTCCATTGATCTTTTGGCGGCGTTGCTCTGGGCGACTCAGGGAATTAGCGAACATGGCTACGGCTATTCCTATCGAACTGTGCCTTCTGCCGGCGCGCGCCATCCGTTGGAAACCTATCTCAATGTGAATCAAATTAACAGTCTTGAACCGGGATTGTACCGCTATTTGCCCTTTCAACACAAATTGGCTCAACTTGTAAAAAATAATAATTTATCACAGTTATTAGCTCGTGCCTGTTTAGAGCAGGAGATGTTCACTACCTGTGCTGTGTCGTTTATTTGGACAGCGGTGATTCAGCGTTGCCGCTGGAAATATCAGCAGCGAGCCTATCGCTACATCTATCTCGATGCCGGGCATGTCTGCCAGAACCTCTATCTCGCCTGTGAAGCATTGGGGCTTGGCTGCTGTGCCATCGCCGCTTTTGATGATGATGCTGTTAATCAAATAATCGGTGTCGATGGTGAAAAGGAATTGGTGATTTATTTGGCCACAGTGGGATACAGCAAGTGAGTTTAGGGCTCGTTTTCACTGTCGCTATTAGCCACAACATTTTCAATTTTAATTAACGCCAGCAAGAACATAAGGCCCCTTTGGAATCACAGCAATTGTTGCTTCGTTTCCATACTTAGCCAGCGCTAAATCGATTCCAGCTTCCATCGAACTAATCTGCTGCAGCAAATTGGGAGAGATATCGTTTTTTTTGATGCCTGAGCTATAGAGTTTCACGTGTGCTTTTTTTAACACTTTAGCCAGCTCTTCAAACTGCCATTGATCGACGACAAAATAATCATCCCGCAGGATATTTTTCATGAACAGGTCAATGTCAGTCGTTTGGCGGACAAGCTGAGCAAATTCTGGGCTGCCCAAACCTTCTTTGCATTCAGCCGCCAGGATGATGGTGCCGCCCGGTTTGACAATGGAGAGCGCCGCTGTCAGACCTTTGATCGATTGATAAAAAGTGGCGTCTAATGGCGCTCCGGCCGAGGTGGTTATTACTACGTCAACAACTTCTGGGACAGAGTCACTGACATGATGGCGGACAAATTCGACTCCAGCCTGATGCGCTTTCAGATAATCTCCGGCAAAGATGCCAGCAATATTTCGTTTTTCATCGAGAGCGACATTGACGATAAAATCCATGCCTGCTTTTTGTACCATCTCCACAACTTCTTCATGAAACGGATTACCATTTATAAATCCTTCTCGAGCATTAGCATGTTCCAAAATTTTTGGGCTGTGCATGGCTCGGACGGTCTCCAAACTGGCGATGCCCGGACAAAGCAGTTTCCTGCCCCCAGAAAATCCGGCCATCAAATGCGGTTCGATAAAACCGGTAGTGATTTTTAATTCAGCGGTGAGGTAGCTGGAATCGATGAAAATAGCTGTGTCGCGTGATGTTTTTCCCAAATAAAAATGGGTTTCTTTTTCTTTAGCATAGTGGTTAATAACCCGGTATTGGTCGGCGATCTCTTTGCCGACCAGACGAATTAATTCATCGCCTAAATTGGGTCGATGGATGCCTGTAGCAATAAGAATAGTGATTTTATCGCGCTTGATTTCGCAAGACTCCAGCGTTTTTAAAATGGGAGGCAGCAAAATTTTATTGGGCACTGGACGGGTGATGTCGCAGATAACCACACAGGCAGAATTTTTGCCCCGGGCAATTTCTGCTAATGAAGGGGAGCCAATGGGATTTTTTAAAGCAGTTTCAACGGCAGCGACCGGATTGGCTATCGGCTGGGCTTTTTTCATGGATAAAATTTTGACTAAATTATTATCTGGCACTTCGACCCATAAACCATTGGTTCCGTAATCTAATCTTATTTTCATTATATCGACTCCTGTTTTCAAGGCAAAAAATATAATAAATGATGATCATTTTAGCAAGGCTTTTCTCGACTGGCCACCAGTTTTTACCATTCAAAGCAAAGAATAGAAATAATTGGTTGCTAATGATTGATTCCTTTGATGAAGCAGATCACCAGAAATTGCTGAGCAAAGCCAACCAAGCAGTAGCAATGTTTTGAAATCGACTTGTCGAAGCAAAATTAATATTTCCTTTGCCAACCTGACATCGCTCTGACAATCTTGCGTAAGGATCGACTCATCTGAAAGCTGCTTTTTTAAAAAATGAACAAAGAAGGTGCTGCCTGACTATTGAAAAATAGTTGCTTACGGCATAAGGTTTTCCTATGGCATATTGTTTGCAAAAGGCAGAAAGACTAAATTAGCCTATTGCCAATTTTGAACCATAGCCTGAAAGGTGTGAAATAAAATGATGTTGGATAAGTTTACCCTTAAAGCCCAGGAAGCAGTAATTAAAGCTCAACACCTGGCCCAAGAGTTAGGGCAGCAGCAGGTGGAGGTGGAGCATTTGCTGCAAGTTTTGCTGTCTGATTCTGAAAGCGTGCCTCACGCAATACTAAAAAAGATTGGTGCGAATCTCGGGCTCATCAACGCGACGATTGAAAAAGCCATTAGAAAATTACCCAAAGTTACCGGCAGCGGTGCCGTCGGCAATCTTTATATTTCGCCGCGAGTCAATGCAGTTTTTAACAATGCCCAGAAAGAAATGCGGCAATTGAAGGACGAATTTGTTAGCACTGAACATTTATTGTTGGCGATTCTTGATGAGACAGCTTCTGAAATTGCTCGCTTTTTAAAACAAGAGGGAGTGACCAAAGACAGTGTTTACCAGGTTCTCAAAGAAATCAGGGGCACGCAGCGGGTTACTGATCAAAATCCAGAAGATAAATATCAAGCTTTGCAGCGATTCGGTCGCGATTTGACTGAACTGGCTCAGCGGGGGAAATTAGATCCGGTGATTGGACGGGATGATGAGATCCGGCGTGCTATTCAGGTCTTGTCGCGTCGCACAAAAAACAATCCGGTGTTGGTTGGCGATCCCGGCGTGGGTAAAACTGCCATCATTGAAGGCATTGCCCAGCGCATCGCCAGCGGTGATGTACCGGATGGCTTAAAAAATAAAACGGTTTTTCAATTGGACATGGGCTCGCTTATTGCCGGCGCCAAGTATCGCGGTGAATTTGAAGACAGGCTCAAAGCGGTGCTCAAAGAAATTCAGCAGAGTGAGGGGCGAATAATTCTTTTTATTGATGAACTGCACACCATCGTCGGCGCTGGTGCTGCAGAAGGCGCAGTGGACGCTGGCAATATGCTCAAACCGATGTTGGCACGGGGCGAGTTGCGTTTGATGGGCGCCACCACCTTGGACGAATACCGCAAGCATATTGAAAAAGATAAGGCGCTGGAAAGAAGGTTTCAGCCAGTGCTGGTTGAAGAGCCTAGCGTTGAAGATACTATTTCCATTCTGCGCGGCCTAAAAGAGAAATACGAAGTCCATCACGGCGTGAGGATCGCTGATAGTGCTATCGTTTCAGCCGCGACCTTGTCAGATCGCTACATTAGCGAACGATTTCTGCCCGATAAAGCCATTGACTTGATCGATGAAGCCGCGGCTAAATTGCGCACCGAAATCGATTCCATGCCTGAGGAAATTGATGAACTGGAACGCCGCCTCAAACAACTGGAAATCGAACAGGTCGCTTTGAAAAAAGAGGATGATCAGGCTTCAAAAGAGCGGTTAGAAAAAATCAAACACGAGCTAGCTGATTTGAAAGAAAAATCGACTGAATTAAAAACGATCTGGCAAATGGAAAAAGAGAAGATCAAAGCCATTCGTGCTACCAAAGAAGAAATGGAAAAGGTCAAAATAGAAGCGGAAAAAGCTGAGCGGGAGGGTGATCTAAATCGTGCGGCTCAGTTGAAATATGGTAGCCTGAATGAATTGAATAAACAGTTGGAAAAGCTGAATAAAGAGTTAGCTGAGCTGCATGAAAACAAATCGCTGCTCAAAGAAGAAGTGAGCGAAGATGACATTGCGGAGATAGTGTCGCGCTGGACTGGCATCCCATTAAGCAAGATGTTGGAAAGCGAAAAACAGAAGATTTTACAAATGGCCGACCGGCTGCGACAGCGGGTAGTGGGACAGGAGGAAGCCATTGAGGCGGTTTCCTTTGCGGTGCGCCGGTCACGCGCTGGACTGAGCGAAGAAAATCGTCCCATTGGCTCGTTCATTTTTCTCGGTCCCACTGGCGTGGGCAAAACTGAATTAGCGCGGGCACTGGCGGAATTTATGTTCGACAATGAAAATGCGGTGGTGCGCATCGATATGTCGGAGTACATGGAGCAATTCAGCGTCTCGCGGTTGATTGGCGCGCCTCCCGGCTATGTCGGTTACGATGAGGGCGGGCAACTGACCGAAGCTATCCGCCGTCATCCCTATTCAGTAGTTTTGCTGGACGAAATCGAAAAGGCGCACCCCGAAGTGTTCAACATTTTATTGCAAGTGCTAGATGACGGCCGGCTGACGGACAGTAAAGGTCATATCGTCAATTTTAAAAACACCATCGTCATCATGACATCGAACTTAGGGGCGGATATTATCATGCAGCGGTTTGAGAACATGACCGAAGCCAATCAAAATAAAATTTATGAAAGCACCCGCGCTGAAATTATTCAATTGATGAGAAAAACACTTCGCCCAGAATTTCTCAATCGCATCGATGAAATTTTGGTTTTTAAGCCATTGACAAAAGAACATATTCGGCAGATAGTTGATATTCTGTTTCAGCGGCATGTGCGCAGCGCGCTGCTGCGCCAGGGAATGGAGGTTGAATTGACCGAAGCCGCCAAACTGCATTTTTCCGATGAAGGTTATGATCCGGTTTTTGGTGCACGACCGCTTAAGCGACTAATGCAGAAAGAGCTCATGAATGAGATATCGACTAAAATTTTAGAAGGCGCTTTTTCTAAGGGTGATAAAATTGAAATTGATTTTAAGCAAAATCAGCTGCATTTGAAAAAGAAAAATAATTCGGAATCTGATTAAAAAGAAATACGAAGCAACTGTTTCGTGTTTTTTTCTTTGGGAGCTAATTATCAGATTTGCTGAGAAATTAATTTGCTAAAAAATAAGGAACATTTTGTGAAAAATAAATTACCCCCATCTTTTTTTGATTTAATCCAGCAATCTGAGCTGCCGGTGGTTGTCGATTTCTGGGCGCCGTGGTGCGGCCCCTGCCGTTTGGTGTCGCCGGCGCTGGAGCGATTGGCAAAAGAATTTAAAGGCATATTAGTAGTGGTGAAAATCAATGTCGACGAAAAACAACACATCGCTGGACAATATCAAATTCAGAACATCCCAACGATAATGATGTTTCACAAAGGGACTATTCTCATGCGCTTGACTGGCGCCTTACCCTATGAATCCATAAGACAGGAAGTGATGAGTAAATTGAAATAAACGAGCAATTACCCTAAAAGTCAGCGCCTGCTAATTTTAGTCAATTTAAATTTTAGTTCATTTTAGTCATTTGCCAGGAGCTTCATCATAGATAAGTATATCGCCAATGTGCAATCCGCACCCAGCCTGTGGATCTTTCAGCCTGATTTTTATCTCATATTTTTGTTTGGGTAATTGATATTTCCAAAAAAGTTCATGCCGCCGCCTGATAAAATCGGTGGGCAAAAGCACTGTTTCTATCAATTCGCCGTTTATGAATAACTCGCCGACATTCGTGTGGGAGCTATTTGGCATAGTGACATCACAAAACGACTTTCCCATTATCACAAAGCCAATTCCCTCAAACTCAAAAGTGAACTCACGGCAGTGCTCTGACAGGACAGGCCCTCTGAAATCGGTTCTTTTTTCAATCGGGAAATGACCAGCAAAACTCTGTTCAAACTGGACCGGCTGCGGCTGTTGATAAGGGATGATGATCTTTTTATTTTTTATTTCACCGCCATTTTTCTCAATCATTGCCAAAGCATGTTTAAAACTTATCTGATAAACATCCTCTAATGAAAAAGTAGTGTACAAAAAATTCATTTTTTCGATCTCAGCGAGCGGCTCTTTCCATTTAGCGGGAAGGTTGGAATAGCCAATAGCGGTTCCCAAAATGCCGCCAGCCGATGCCGGATTGCAATCCGAATCCTGACCGCAGCGCGTGCTGATGTCGATCGTTTTGCCAAAATCGCCATTTCCGTAAAGTAATCCGATGACAATATAAGCAGCATTAATTTTGGCGTCAATATCAAAGGCATTGAACACGCCATCAGGACAACCGATATCCAGGGACCATTTTTTTTGCACTTCAAACCAGGTGCTTCGCCAATCGTCAGGGCAACGCTTTGCCCATTCGATGACATCATGGATGCATTGGTAAAAATCACTCTGTCGAGGAATGAGCTTCAATGCTTCGCCAGTGATAAAATCAAGATCATCTGAATAGA
>CAZNDR010000206.1:0-7476 GCA_964571835.1 uncultured Cytophagia bacterium
ATATATAATTGATGATTAATTTCTATCGCTTTAAAGCTAATCAATTCCAAACCCCACTTTATAAGTGAGGAGCTCCAATCGACAAAATCCACATTTCGAATAAATTTAAATATCAAATTTTAAAATCTTTATTTGAAATTTATTTAGAATTGGCATTTTTGATTTTGGAATTTCGTGTGAAGTTTCTCTGAATCTCTGATCACACTAATTGAACTGTTTCACATAATCCAAAAAAATCTTCGCCGTTTTGTCCAGATTTTCAATTGAGCCGCCGCCGCGCAAAACTTCGCACATTTCATAGACGATGTAACCCTGATAGCCAATATTTTTTAATTCGCCGATAAAAGCTTTATAATCAATAATGCCTTCGCCGACCGGCACGGCGCGACACTGCACTCCTTGTGGGACATAATTGGTGTGTTCGTGTTCATAATGATACAGCGGCATCTTAACGTAATCAGCCACAATGGTGTTGATAATGAATGGCTTCATTTTCTGAATCGACGCTACGATCTCCTTTGAACTCAATCCCTCCAAAGTCGGTGACCAGGCATCCCAGCCAGCCTTGACATTGGGCAAATTGACCTCGTTCAACAGCCAGTACATTTCATCATGATGCAGCCCAATATCGTGATGATTTTGAACAGCCAAAGTAACGCCATGTTCTGCCGCTTTTGCTCCAGCTAATTTCAGGCCTTCAACAACCATTGCATATTGCTTGTCGTATGGCACGCCTTCACGGATGTAACCGGTAAAAATTCGTACCATATTGGTACCCAGATCGCGGGCTAATTTGGCAATTTCTCCAACATAAGCAGCCTGAATCTCGGTATGGGGAATGCCTGGCTTATCTACCCCGGCCGTAAAATCGGTATAACCTGCCAACCCAACAAGCTCCAGGCCCAATTCTTTGATTCTGGCTTTCAAGTTTTTACGTGCCGATTCATCATAATCAAATGGCGACACATGGGGACGCTTGGCAACCAACATGACACCATCAAAGCCCAATTCTTTTGCCTTGACTAAAAATTCATCGACGGTAAGTTTGGAATGACCACGCCACACACCGGCATAACTCACAGAATGGAGACAGGTTTTGACCTTGAAGTCTTTGGCAGAGCCAGTTGGTGTCTTTTGAGCTAATGACAATTGAAAAGAAAATAAAATCCCAGCGCACAATAGTAACAGCATGTTTCGTTTCATGTTCGTGTCTCTCCCATTAAATAGTTTTTTTTTGAAATTTTGTTATTATTTCTTTCATTATTTCTGTTAAATAATCTCCAGTAAAAGGACCCAAAAATGACATCAGTCTGGTTTCATATTCATTGAGCGAGTAATATTTGGATGGCGTCACGTAACCCAAATAGCAACCGTTGAAACTGGTGATTGTCGTTTCAAAGCCATTAGCACGGGCAAACTTTTTAACTTCCAGCGCCAACTCACCACTAAATTCAGCAGGGCTAGCCAAGAAAATAAAATGGTCCAATTTTACCACTTGGAGGTAGGAATCGCTGACGTCAAATAATTTTCTGGCGAGCCACGGGGCTAATCTAAAATTCTCAGCAATTCGAATTTGCAGATTGTGTTGTTCGACTGGTAATCTGAAATATTCTAAAGTACCCGCTTGTTTTGACTTTTGATTGTTGTTCAGCAATATGCTATCAGCCAGCGAAAAGCCGATATGGCGTGCTTTTTCAAATCCATCGCCAGAGCCTTTCGGGCTGTGACTGCCATTACCGGCGATGGCAAATAGTGCCACTCCGCCCTGAGCTGATTCGATTCTTCGCTCTACATAACCTGGGTAATCACCACTAAACTCCATATTTCTGCTTGACAAAACCGTAGCATGAGCAGAATAGGTCACTAACACAGCAATATTCTTTTTCTCCTGCTTCTCGGCAAAGGTGAGATAAATTAACTCATCATCCACCTGTCCTTTTTCGCCGACCAAGCGATTGCGAACGAACTGGGGCGCTTTAATAACGCCGTAATGATATTCAGCCGGTTGGATAATTTTCAAAGCGCGTTGGACCGCAGCTAAAGTGCTGTCGACAAACAGCGCGGAAATACGCGGATCTGGCAGGCCAGCAAATTGCTTCTCCACCCAACCATCTCCCCATCCGCCGGGGCCAGAATGGGAATGCGTAGCAGTAAAATATAACTGATCCGAATTAAATCCAAAACGAATTTTCAAACTATCTTCGATAATTCTGGCAATATCTGGCGGGCAAAGCAGCGCATCGTAGCCGAGAAAACAGACTCGCTGTTCACCGTTTTGCAGCGCTATTGCTCGAATGAACAAGCTATCATGAACGCCAGTGGAGGGCGCTCCCCTGCGGGCACCATAGCCAGCCAGCGGTGTGCCGACAGCCGGCGTCAAGCCAGCTTTGCCCGCTCCGACCATTATTTCCTCTGCAGCAGATTGAGGTAAATTTTTTGTCATCCGCTCCAGAAGCGACAAAGTATGTTGATAGTATTTTGCTTTTTGGTACGGCTGTCGATCGACTAATCTAACCGCTAACAAAAAAAGGATGACCATGAAGCCTATCACCGCAAGGAAAATTTTAAATAAAAGCTTGATAAAACGCATTAGCCCTCTCCTAGAGAAAATTCTCATTAATCTTAAACATTGTGTAACTATTCTGCACTGGTTGACTAGTTATCATCCTAAAAGCTGCTGAAGCAGCTATCGATTATTTGATGCGGATGATGACACCAGGCTGAAGTATGGTGATCAATCAAATTACTGGTTGTGCCAACACTATGATTCATTGTGATGTTCACCAATCAACTAACCAGCCAATTAATCGCTTCAGCGGTTTCTTGAATAATTATGCTGGAATAGTCACAAAATTTTTTAATTGAGAAAAATCTTCATTTAATTTGGTCATGGCAGCATAATGATCGCTGGAATGAATGAGCATGTTTAAGCCCAGGGCGAGCAATTTTTTTTCCTGTTCAATGCCCCACCAGGCATGTATTCCAGCACCGATTTTTTTCTGTCTGGCACTTTTAGCTATTCTCTCCACTGCTTTCAAAAAATTTGGATGCTCATATTGGTTGACGATGCCTAAGCTCAATGTCAAATCATGTGGCCCAATTAACAAAGCATCCAGTCCGGGCACGTCCACGAGTTCGTGCAACTTGTCCAAAGCCGGCGTACTTTCAATGTTAATGATCACGATTCGATGCTCATTCTTTTTTTGCAGGTATGATTTGGTGTTTTTATGCCACTGGTCTTGTTCTAATCCAGCGCGCAAAATTTTTCCTTTCAGAGGCGAATACTTGACCGCTCCAACCAAATTTTTCACCTGTTCCACCTCTTCGACGTACGGCGCCACAATTCCCAGCGCGCCGCTATCCACAGCCATACAGGCTAAGAACGGATCTGGTTGGGGGATACGCACAATTGGGATGATCCCAGCATTCGTGTAGATCTGACACAAATTGGCGATGTCATTGCGGCTGAAAGGCCAATGTTCGTTATCGATGAACACAAAATCCAGCTTAATCTCCACAATAATTTTTGCCCACAACGGACTGGGCTGAGTGATGCAGGTGCCAAATAATTTTTCACCAGCATGAAGTTTATGTTTAAAATCTGCTCCTGTCATTTCCTTTTTCCATTTTCAAAAATTTGCCGTTTCAATTTCTTGCCTGCCACATGGCTGTCTCACAGCTAATCTATGGTTCATCTTTTCATCAGCCACACTTCCGCTACTTGCGATCCTCGCTGACCTTCGCCACAGGTCCACGATAATTCCAGCACGCCGTCTTGCGTTGCAGCGCTGGGAATTTCAAATTCGTGGATAGGTGAAATTCCCGTTGTGATGAAATCGTGAATTACATATTTTCCATCGGCAACGAGCCGTATTTTAGAACGAAACCGGCCGGTGTAAGCGACTCTTATATTGTAGCTCGCCTCGGTATCTAAATTTTCATAGTGAACATGTAATGGCGTATCATATAACGTGTTGAATTGAGCCATCCAGGCTAACGGTGTAGCGCTGCCGTCAAAACCTTTAGCTGCTACGGTGTGCACCCCTTCTTGGCCCTGTAAGCCAACGCCAAAACCAAAGCGAACAGATTTCAGACTGCCCGGATCATCTTGCCAATCTGGATAGTGAGCTAATCGGCTTTTGCTGTCAAGATTACCAAAATTATCATAAAATCCTCCAGGGCCAGGATTCGTTCGTTCTAATAATGCTGTGATAGAATCCAAACGACCATCCTCAGTTTCCATTACTCTAATCCTGTTAAATTGAGACAGCAGCCAGATTGCATCGTTCAGAGGCGCATCGATATAATCCATAAAATCACCGCGTCCGGGCATAGCATCGTGCCTTTGAACTGAAGTCTGTGAACCAATTTTTTCATAAAGATAATCAGCAATTTCCCAACAACGATTATAATAGTGTCGAGCAACTGGTTTTTCCCTGGCTTGACATAAAATATCTGCCGCTTGCTGCATGGCTGCCTTGCTGCCAATATTTTCTGCCTGCCTCAAAATCTCGCGCGCCTGGCGTTCCAAATTTTTCTCAAAAAGCAACCGCTCTTTGACATAAGCGTTATAGTATGCTAGCAGCAGGCACATCTGGAAACGATAATTGATCTTGACTTCCTCGGAAACCACTTTCTCCATCGTGGTCCATTGCTGCAAAGTAACTTCAACATTAGGGTTGGAAATAAGCTTGCCTGCCCAATTTCGTTCCAACGCCAGAATTCCCTGGGCTATATCATCGGCAAAATCAGAGCTGATGAACAGCCGGGCATAATCGCGCAACGTTTCAATCACCGGGGTGTTAGGATTCCAATCCAAGTCGCTCCAGACAAATTTATTCACATCGTCATTGATGCCCTCGGAATAGCTGATGCTGCCATTGGCGTACTCATCCAACGCATTGTGAATTGCTTTTTCAGCTACCGGTCGGGGATTGTAGCATTCCCGTCCCAACGTCATGGCTAAGGCCACATCCCAATCTTGAACTGGATACTGACAACTGATGCTGTGAGTAATGTCCGGATAGCGGCGAATGGGAATTTCTTTATCCACAATTTTCCTCATTTCAGGCAAAGGCGTTTTCACCCAGGGTCCGAACACGACACCGCCGAACCAGGCATATTTTTTATTGACATGGGCATAAAACGAGTCGAGCCATTCTTTCACCGGGCGGAAGGCTTGCGGCGACACCCAAATTTTTGCTTTGGGATGATATTTCTGTAAAGTCGACCCGACGTTCTCCAACCAATCAAACAGAATATCTGGGCCCAGGTCGCCCGGATCGCCGCCGGGGACAAATACGACATTTAGGCGTTTCAACTTTTTAAAAATCTCATCCCGTTCCTGCAATTCTTTTTTAATCGAATCTGGTTGCCTGTAATCACGTCCCATGTTCGGATACCACATCCACACGTCCAGACCGTAAGAATCGATTATCTCCGCTTGTTTTATCATCATTTCCATCGGTGGCATAACCATGTGAGAACTTGTCATATCATCATCGGTCCGAGGCGGCATGATTTCAATGGCATTAGCGCCAAAAAGCGCCAACTCGCGAATGTACAAATCAAACTGCTCCACTGACCAGGCATCGTAAGCATTTGTTTTCGGCCGATAGCCCAACTGGTGCCCACGGATTGGATAGCGAGGTGAACTGATGATGTTTAAATTTTCATTGACCTCAAGCAGATTTTGCCCCCATTTCAAATTCCGCAGAAATTTCCCCACCGCATACAGCATTCCCCGCTGGTCTTTGCCAAAAAGAAAAATGCGAACTGTTGGTTCAGTTTGAACCTTGACCAAATAACCTTCAGGTTTCAAGCTGCTGATTTCGATGTCAGTTTTCAGATCGAATTTATCAACTTGTCTTTCGGTGCAGACCAGAATAGCGGCAAGGGAATCTGCAGGTAATTTGTGCATTAGAGGCAAATCTATCCCGGTTCTTTTTTTAATCTCTTCGGC
The DNA here is from genome assembly GCA_964571835.1 of uncultured Cytophagia bacterium. Lineage (GTDB taxonomy): Bacteria > Zhuqueibacterota > Zhuqueibacteria > Thermofontimicrobiales > Thermofontimicrobiaceae > CAZNDR01. The sequence goes on from CAZNDR010000206.1 coordinate 5,963, forward strand.
TAACACGGTGATGGTTTTTGTTTCAACTTCATTCAGTTTTTTAGGGCAAACAATAACACCTTTTGATAAATCGACTATTTGTGATTGAGCCGCTGTTGGCATAACCCGGACGATTAATAAAATGAGATTAAATAAAATGGTGTCTTGAAATTTTTTCTTCATAAATAAGCTCGATATTTCCTCTGGAAAAAAATTTAAAATCTCCTACTGAAATAAATTCTGATTATTTTTCCGTGGGATTTTTTTCTGTGAGAGACAATTTCAGAATTTTTTCTTTTTCATGGGTATCAATTTGACCGGCCCCAGCAAGCCCGAATCCATCAGCTCCCAATTGGCGGCATCAAACGGTTTATAATTGATATTCACAAAATTAATATCATGAAATTTCCGCCATTCCACGTTTCGTCTGTCCAGGTCTCGGATGCGATTGGCCGATAAATTGGTGACCTCAATCTCCAACTTATTTTTGCCAGCGACAAGAAAATTGCCGATTGCCATCTGAAATGGGAAACTCCACAAAGTTCCGCCATTTTTGCCATTGATTTTTAGGCGCGCGCTTTCACAAACTTTTCCCAGATCAAGCATCCAGTCCTCCGCTTTTTGTGTTGGTTTCTCAAACTGAATTTCATACTTCGCTGTGCCGGCAAATCTTTTTGCCTCATCATCTCCCTGTTCTGTCCATGAAGCTAATTTATCCATTTCAAAATCCGTTGGCAATTTGGGTCCGCCTTGAATGAAACGAATTCTCCATTTGCCTTGGATTTCGATGGCATCGCCTGCTGGCTGAAGGTATTGCCATTTGTTCTTTTTTGTTGTCTCGTTAGCAAAGGTCTGTAACAAGCAAGATTGTCCTGATTTTAACTGCAAATAAATTTCAATCCGGTTTTTCCCGGCTCGGCGACTTTCAGCCTTGCCCGACATTGCCACCCGCGGATCAAAAATGAGACTGGATTCGGCTTGTTTACCAAGCTCTGTCCAGCCATCAAAATCCTTTTCACTTAAATTCGTCAAAAAGTAAAAGTGACCGTTTTCAGTTTGTCGGCGAATAAATTCAATGCCTGCATCGACAATAGCTTCGCGATTGATGTTCAGCCTCACCAGCACGTTTTCCAGATTTTCGCCAATAAGAAATTTGCCCTTGCCGATTGGTGCAATAGCGCAACCCGTTTTTGGATCACTGCTGAAGGCAAGAGTACCAGTTAGCCTTTGTAGTTCGATTCTTCCTGACTGCCCATCGAAAAAGCCAGGTACATCATCAGGTAGTTTTTTATGAAAGGCAATGGTTGCGCCCTGCCCTGCCAAATTGATGAATTTCTGAAAAGTTTTCAACGGCATAAATTGGCATTCAGGGATAAGGACGATTTGATGCTCAGCATTTTCTGATCTTATTTTGTCGTCAGCAAATTGCGCCTGTTGTATTTGTCGGTCAGAAACATAGTCAAAGGCAAAGCCACGATCCCATAGTATTTTGGCTGCCTCATAAAAATGGCTGGGATAAAGCCATTTATCAAGAT
>CAZNDR010000207.1:0-7422 GCA_964571835.1 uncultured Cytophagia bacterium
GCCATTATCTTATCATGCCAGTCAAAAATAAAAAAAGCAGCATCTCGCTTTACCTGAGAGGCTGCTTTTATAAAAATATTTTTTAATTCATATTAAATATAAATGAGACGCTGTGCGAATTAGATAAAATTCCCAGATCCGTGTAAGAATAATCCAATCGTACCAACGATGCTAAGCCCGGAATTCTAAACTTCACACCAGCGCCGAACGCTAATTTTAGCTTATAATTGAGCTCCAACTCCTCATAGGATTTTAATTTCGCTTCATCGAAATCCTCTGCCCGATAGATAAGTCCACCTCTGAGAAAAACCACATTTGCCCAGGCATATTCAGCGCCTACCACTCCATAGGGACTATTGTCGCGCGGATCATTAAAATCCACATTGCACGTCAGCCGATTATTTTTGGTTTGGTACATATCCATTGATAGGCCGAAACGAAAAATCAGCGGAATAGGCCAACCTTCCGTTTCTAATCGGGCTTCTTTTTCTGGATTACCTTCAATGACTTCGTCAATATCAGCTTTGGTCATCTGATCAGTGCCTTTCATGGTCATTTTGCCGCCAAAGTTCGAAATAGCCATGCCAATAGTCAGACCGCGGTATCCAGTGTCGAAGTGAGTGCCAGCGTCGATAGCAAAAGTATTAGCAGAAGAAAAGCTAATCGTCTCGTTGATAAATTTGGCCGTAATACCAACTGCGAAACGGTCAGTGAGCTGGCGAGCGTAGGAAACACCAAGCGCCAAATCATTGGCTGAAAAATACGCACCTGTTCCTTCCGGGTTGGAGGGAGTTGTTTTCTCCATATCACCCATGGAAAGAGTAATGAAATGCACACCGATCGTGCCAAAACTGCCCAATGGATAAGCCACGCCTAAAAAATTGTGCTGGATGTCTAAAATCCAATCGGTATAGGCCACACCAACTTCTAATGAAGTAATTTTAGAGATGCCAGCCGGATTCCAAAAGAGCGAGGTAATATCATTGACTTGAGCGACAAACGCGCCACCCATTCCAGTGCCTCGTGGGCCGACACCAATATTCAAAAAATTGGCCGCTGAAGTGCCAGTGTTATCGTTTCCACCATAAAGCAAAGAAGCGATTAACAAGAGACAGCCAATAAGGTATATAAATTTCTTAATCATGTTTTATCCTCCATTTTATGCTATTTAATAATGGCGAACTTGCCAAGTTTCTCACCAATTCCCTCAGCCTTGACATGAAAAACGAATACGCCAAAGGCAACTTCTTGATTGTTATAGGTCCACAGATTCCAAGCTTCGACTGCTGGACCGCGATAGCCACTGCTGCTAGGATCGTGATGTAAAATTTGCACCAGTTGCCCGGAAATAGTAAAAATGCGAATTTCGCATTTTTCAGGTAAATTGTGGAACTGAAGCTCTTTTATCCACGGCTGTGTCTCGTAGGAGGAGGTGACGATGTACGGATTAGGAATCACCTTGATCCTATCAAGATCTTTTTCTGTGGCACTCGCTGACGATGCCATTTTTGTCCTCAATTTATAGCTATCTAAAGAGCTTAACGGTATCGTAGCAAATATTTTTGCAATATCGCCCGTCTGCGGCGGCACATCGACCCACTGCGGATCAACGATAGCCGTATCAACGCCGTTAATTGTCGTATCGATCATAGCCGGCACACTTTTTAAAGAAATCACCCAAGTAAATTTAGTTTTTCCTTCGATGATTTCTCTTAATTTCAATATATCGCCGCTAGTCCAACTACTTTTCATCTCTTGGGTAGTATCTTGTGGATTGGCATCAAACACTGCCACCTCAGTTTGTTTATTTAAGGTGACATTCCACACCTGAAAAGGAAAAACCATTGTTTTAGGATAGAAGGCAGTATCACCAGCTGCATTAAAACGCACTTCGTAATTATAAGGATAAGCGCTGGTTGGAGAAGCACTGATTTGCCAATTGCAGTCACTGGTATCGCCTGATGCGGTGAACCAGCCGCTTCGGGAGGCATCAAAGGCAATTCCCTCTTCATCAATGATGAGCAGCTTCAAACCATAAAAGCTGGGAGTATTTTCTTCTCCGTTCACATTGGGACAATTCGTGATGATAAGTTGATTGTTAGTGCTATCAAAAACCGAAAATGTCTTCTGCCCTGGGTTAGTCGTATCATCAATAGTTATTAGATACGAATTATCGATCACAGCAGTCTCATCTAAAACTTCCCATGACAAGTCCACCGTGCTCGGCCCAAAGCTCTGCACTTTAAATTCAGGTCCTCGAAACCCAGCAGGATTGTTTTGTGGAATAACGGCAACCGTATTGTCGCCAGGGTACGAAGCGACAGATAAGCGAGGATTTTCCAATGGTACAACCGGCAAAATTCCCCAGTTATCGTCATGGTCATAGGCGCACACTGCATACCAATATTCGACGCCGCTTTTTAAATTTCTGTCGACGAACTTGTGCAACAATCCAGTGTCGTTGCCCAAATAAAAATATGGATCTAAAGCACTGACTCCTTTGATTCCATTATTCAGATCAAATTGTGCAAGTGGCACGTAACCAACTAAAGCACCAACAGCATTGGTAATGGGCTCACCCCAACTCAAGCCGCGATCAGTGGAGCGATAAATTTTGTAGCCTTCAAAAGCATTATTGCCCGTGAATTCATCAATTGAGCTTTCGCTGGGTTCGGCGTCCCAATAAAGCGTCACCTGCTGATTGCCAGCCACAGCTCGCACATTCGGTTGAGTTGACGCTTTAGCTGTTTTATAATTGAGATCGTACACGGTCTGGCAGAGAGCGGTGTTGGCTAAAAGATCTGCTTGATTAATGCCAAAAATATTTGCAAAAGTAAAAGTCACTGTTTGACCCGGTGCAAAATCGAACGGCCCAGCCGCATGAATAGAGGCGACATCAGGCCCGTAAGTGCCTGGCGTTTGTGTCCAATCGCCAGCCGCTGGATTGACATGATGGACCTTTTCTATCCCAATCGTCAACTCGTTATAAATATCCGCCTGCGTGGGCAACGCGTAAAAATCATTATAAGTAGCGATGGACAAAGTCGTCAAGCCCAATTGTTGTCCATCAGGACCAACAGGAGTTTCCAACATTTTTAATCCTTGCCAGGCCACACCTTTCTCAAGGTAACCTTCAGCCTTGTCATCACCATCCCAAATGTAGAGAAAATTACCTAATACTGGATCATCATCGCTGGAAATAAATTTAGCATAATCATCTTCCCATTCGTTATTGCCTTCTTCTGGGCAGTCCATTTCTGTATAAATGCCGACATAACAATCTTTGATAGTATCGGTGCCGGTATTAGTTAAGTAATACTTGAACACGATCATATCTTCTGCGAGTATGCTTGAGAACTGCAATGCCCGACCAAAGCTTTTAATATGCAAAGGGGTCAACTGCTGACAGTCTTCACAATCGTCAGTCGCCATCCAGATACCTTCGGCATCGCCGGCGAGTGCTCCATCCTCTTTTACACCCGGGAAACCAGCAGAACCAATGGCGCCAACATCATCCGGCCAATCTGAAGGCCAGGAGTGAGGCTTGTTGCTCATTGCCAGCCCATTATCGCCAATGCCGGAATCATAACCCGGCATTGGTTCAAAATGACCTTCATTATTTGGCTGAAAAATTCCGACGCCGCCATTGGAAACCCTTTTCTCACCATTAAGAATTCCTCCAACCAACAAAGTCTGGCACCATTGATAAGTAATGCCCGAGCCCAGCGGATATTCAAAGGTTAGCATTTCCCGGCTGTAACCCAGCGTATTGGCGTTATTTATTTCCAAACCGATTTTTCCTACATCGAAACGACCATACTTTCTATCATTAAAGCTATTGGGCTTGTTCAGTTTGTAATCAGTTCCCAAACCGTATTTCTGACGCAGTTGATTATAGTACTCCCATTTCTTCATCATAGCTTTCGGTTGTGTTGCAGCAACCTGCTGCAACAGCAAAACAATAAAAATGACAAAAAATAGGAGAAATATTTTTTTACACATAATTTTTCCTCCATGATGTTTTGTAATAAGCGATAGCTAAAAACCAGCGCTGATGCCCAGTTGAAACGTCCTTGGCGCTCCCCAATAATAGGGACGGGTAATCCAATCCACTGAATAATCCCAATTAGCATTAACATCTGGTTTGCCAGTTGAGCCATTAACAATATAAACATTTTTTTTGTTGAGCAGATTCTCACAATCAGCATAGAGAGTGAATCTGATTCCCTCCCAATCAAAATCTTTGGTCGCGCGCAAGTCGATGGTCATAGTCCAGGGTTTCCGTGCGCTATTCGGTTCATCGATGCGAAGCCCACGGCTGCTCAATGGCGTGTAAGGCAATCCACTTCCATAATTGCCGATAATATTTACACCCCAATTTCCGGGCTTGCCAAAATCGACGACAAAATTCATGGTATGGGTTTGATCCCAATCCATATTAACTGTCTTCTTGGGCGGATAGGTTTTATTTACTGAAAAATTGTACCAGTCATTGTAGGCATCCGTTACATCCGAGGCATTCCCTTCTGCTTTGGACAGTGTGTAGTTCACTTGTCCACCAAAGTAGTGAGAAAACCGCTTTTTCAAAGTGATCTCGACACCCTTTGAATTGGCGTAATCCTGGTTAATGAATCGATGATACTGAACAGGCACAGCTTGATATCGGCGGAAGGTAGTGTAATCATAAATGTTCTTGTAATAAAATGTAACATCCAAAGAAATATTCTCAGCCAATTTTGATTCCAAGCCCAGCTCATAGGCAATGGTTTTCTCGGGTTTCAAATTGGCATTACCAAGCTGAGTATAAATGGTATTTATTGCCATATTGGGAAAGGGATAATATTTATCGTCAGAATTCTCAGTCAGAAATAAGTAGGAATATTGTGGCACCTGATAGAAGTGACCATAAGCAAAATGCAGCACTGCTTTATCCATCACCGGGTGCGCAAAACCCAAGCGCGGACTGAGATACATCTTTTTCTCGGCATTAACCAGATTCTTTCGTTCTTTTCCCGTCAACGGGTCGATGACATACTCCGCTGTCGGTTGATGCGGATCAAAGATATATTTTGATCTGGTGTCCATGTAATCTATCCGCATACCAGCGTTGACAACGATGCCCAGCTTTTCGAACTCCATCTTATCCTGAATATAGGCTGAACCTTCAATAGGCCTGTGTTCATACTTCTCAACTTCAGGCAAAGCGGCATAAGGGCCGCTGACATAATGGTATTTCAAATGGGTTTCTTTGAGCTCGGCACCAAATTTTAATTGATGGACTTTCGTTATCTGGCTGGTGAAATCTATCTTAGCGGTAGAAATGACATTATCGCGATCTTGCCAAGTAGCGCCACCTCCTGAGGTCCAAATTGAATCCTCAGCATCAAAAAATACTGTGTCAAACTCATATTCTTGATCTGAAGGAGAGATATCGGCTAAACCCGTATATTGGCCGTTCTCATTTAAAATTTGCCACTCGCCGTTGGCATCCTGCATACTAAAAAATTCTTCTGCCTTGTAGCGATAATAGGCTCGCTTTGAAAAGAAAAGTGATGATCTTAAAGTATAAAAAGTGCTCGGACTCACTTGGTGCGTTAGTGTTCCGTTAATCATCAGATTATCATCAAAATTGGTGCCGGTATTCTGCGGCACGTATTTATTGCTATGCGAGTAGTTTTTATATTTTTTCCTGCCTCCCACCAGACCAAAGGTGACCTTAAGTTCATTAGTTGGTTTTAGTACGATTTTTGCATTAGCCCGCTTTTCCTTTTGATACGGCTGTCCTGTCCAGCCTAAATAGGTATCCGTATCCAAAACATCGCCCGCGACAAAAAAACTATTTTCTTTTCCTAATAGAGGTATGGGACCGCCGACATTAACTTCAGTATGAAACTTATTGAAGTCGGTAACCTTTTTAGTTTTTGTATCCCAGAAATTTGGATCGTAAAGGTTCTGCCCGGGCGTGGTTTGAGCGTTATATTCACCGGTAACCAGATTTCCCTCCTTATCTGTCCAGCGACCATTTTCATCGAGATATTTGTACAAGTATTCATATTCATGGGGATTGACAAATTTGTCGGTGAAAAAGCGCAGCCGTCCATGATAATCAGAACCGCCTTCTTTGGTAACGATATTCAAAACGCCAGACATCGCTTCGCCATATTCGGCATTAAATGTGCCAGTTAAAACAGCTAATTCAGAGATACCGACATTAGCCACATCACTTCCCATCCCTCCCATCAGCGGATCTTCCACATAAAAACCATCAATCATAAAGGCTAACTCGTTTGTTCTGCCGCCTCTTACATTGATTTGCCTGGCATCGCCATAGCCGCTCTCCACAAAGCCGGGCGTAGTCACTAATACTTCATTGAAAGTAGATACCGGCATTTTATCGATTTCTTCACCGGTCGTAACCACAGAAGAAGAAGTCACGTCCTTTTCAATCAAAGGTCGTGTGGCAATCACCTCGACAACCTCACCTTCTATAACCGTTGTGCTCATTTCAAAATCTGCTTTTCTCGTCAGGTCAATGAAGACCTGAACATCGGTCTGCACGATTGTTTGGTATCCCATCATCGTTGCTCTGACCCGATATTTGCCAGGTAGCACATTAATGATGAAATAATCACCATTGACATCGGCTGCTGCGCCTAAAGTCGTTCCCTCGATGATTACATTTGCTCCGACCAACGGTTCTCCCGTCTCTTTATCTCTCACCTTGCCAGCAATTTTTCCAGTCGTGCCGCTAAAAACAAATGCTGGCACAGAAAAAGCAAACAGAAGCCCCAGAGCAACAAGATTAAATTTGTTGCGCATGAAAAATCCTCCTATTAGAGTTCATCGTTTGAAGTAATTTAATTTAAAAAATAAAAATCTTTCACCTCCTTCAACTTTGTTGGCATTCTCAAATTGGCATACCTTAAATTTATTACCTTTATTCAATCGGCAGTCAGCCCTCAAAAAAATTAATCCATCACTTTTATTTTATCTATTGAGTGATATTAAAAATTCCCAACGCTAACCCCTTCGGCCATTTGACATGGCTTCTTCATTTATTTTTAGCCTGAAAAATAGCTCTGACTTGCTGACAAGTAAATCGAAAGTAATCAGCCTTTACAAATGATATGCCCGTCGAAGTTGGCTATCAAATAGAGAGCGTAACGCCATGTTTATCAACAGTTCATTGATACAGTAAATAGGTGAGCATTTTCTTTTTATGCATATTTTTTCACCCGAAGTGCAATTGTTGTAACCTTGATTTCTAAAATAAGAACATGCAATCACTCATTGTTATCACATTTTATTAGAGTGCCTTGTCTTTGCGTTATGCACAGCGAGGCGCATATAAAGCGCTTCACTTCTGTTCTTATAAAAACTGACCATTGACATCAGTTTCCTATATTTAATTTGGAATTGTAG
>CAZNDR010000208.1:0-7402 GCA_964571835.1 uncultured Cytophagia bacterium
CCTATTGCCTTCAGAGATGTTTATAATTTTAAAATTAACCTCTCGGGCTGGCATGGCATAAAAACTAATCGATGTATCCTTTGAGGTGGCTAAGCCAACCTCGCCGAAGACTACCTGATAATCCGACGGATTCTGCACACCTTTTATGTTGAGAAATTGCACTGGGCTGAATTGAAAAGTAAATATGTTCGGATCTGACCATTTCGCTTTTTTATTATCGATCTTTACTTTCTCTTCATTGGTAAAATGTAAGCGAAATCCTTCGATGATTGGCAGCTCCAAGCCGGTAGCCAAGTCCGTACTTTTATTCAACCACACTTTATTGGTGGTGAGATTGGTCAACGTAAAATTCTTCGTCGTCAACACATCAAGAACTTTGCCAATAATCAGCGTATCTTCAAAGGTAATTTCGTACTCATTGCCTTCTTTGACCCAGCGAGGATCGACTACTTCGATATCTATGATGCCGGTTGAAGTGCCGGTTACATGATCAAAGCTTTCAACTTGCGATGGCAGATAGCCTGCTGCCGGTTTACGCGGACGCACCACGACAACGTTGGTGCCGGTAGTAATATTGCCTTGCGCATCCACATCAATACGAATCATCGTTTCAGTCGGAGAAATTTCAGCATCAGCATAGCCGTAATCGTAAGCGGTGACAGCGTAAAAATATCGCTGTCCATTCGTCAGCCCGGAATCGACATAACTGTGCTGCAAGCCGGTATCTTTGCCCAGCCAGAATTTAGTTCCTTCATAATCAATCGGATGGTATTCCTTTAAACCATCAATCAGATCGAATTGAGCGATAGGATTTCGCCACACTTTATTGCCTTTTCCGTCCGTAATGACCATGGGATCACGCATCGCGGCATCCGTCGCTCGATAGATACGATAGCCTTCAAAATCATGTGACATTCGCACGGCATCAGGAAGATCAAGTCGTTTGATAAATTGATCTACCGATTTCTCAGCAGCATCATCCCAATAAAGCGTGACTTTGCCATCGCCAGGGACCGCAGTAACCGTTACCTGTCGCGGCATCTGCGCAAAACTATAATCCGCCTCGTAAGCAAGCTGAGCTTTTTTCTCCTTGTTGATTGCGCTTTCAATATCATTCATTTTCGTCACGCCATCACCTGCCATTGCTACTGCCACCGCCATTCGTTGTCTTTCACCGGGATTGAGTGGAAAATAGCCTGATGAAACACACAGGTCATACTCGCCCGTCCGACGAGGCAAGCTAAAGAAACCAGGTCGCATGTAGCGGAACATGAGCGCCGCATCTTTGATAGTGGAAAAATTTATACTAAATGCCGGAAACTGCAACGCACCAGTGATACCAATCAGATCGGTCTCACTGACATCAGTTTTATCAATATTGGGCTCACCTGGAAGATCAGTGCCAAAGGCGCTGCTGGGCAATCCGTCACCCTCTCCTTTATCGCCTGAAAACTCTGCGCCATCCAGACCGACATCATCCTGAAAAATATTCCAATCGTTATCGTTGTCAAATTCATCGTCACGGGATTCGTCAATCATTGGAGCGACATTGGCATAACTCTGCACTGCGGATTTCCCAGCCACGATGAATCCTCGCTTGATGGTATCACCGACAGCAAAGGATAGATAATTGATATATCGGACAGGTTTTACGCTTTGGGTAATATCATCAAATCGCTCCAAATGCAAACTGACCATTTCATCGATCAAGCCATCCAGATCATCATCAATTGAATTAAACATGGTGTCTTCTTCAACCGAAATTCCTGAGGCAGGCAATTCCACTACGTGCCCCAAGGTTTTGACTGTACCACCATTGGCAGGATATTCTATCACCTGTCGCTCAAAAGTCAGCGAGTCTATCAGCACAATTTTATCGCCCGGTCTCAGAGTTTTTCGTCCAAAATCATTAGCAGTGAAAAAAGGCAACCGTTCTTGCACATTGCCACCATCTATGGCAGATAACAAATCAGGATGGAGATCGGAATCACCGTCATTATCAATACCATCAAATTGATTGCCAGGCGTCTCAATATATTTAATTGAACCAAGACCAACCAATCCGCCTGCCCAGGCATCGGTTCCGACTCTATCATGGTCAGTGATAAAAGCAATGTTGGTCTGCAAATCAACATAAGGCTCATCATCATTGGAATCGCCGCCAACCAGATCGGCAACCCAAATAGTGAAAACGGTCTTACCAACTCTTTTGGTACCGTCATTTTTAATATCATTGATAAAAAAAGCTACATCACTGATTAAGACTTGTGACCAGGCAAAAGCTCGCACATCTGTCAGCAGACCTAAGCCCCCACGAGTAATATCTGTCTCATCAGGCTGGTAGTTGTAACGCTTATACAGATCATCAGAACAGCGATAGAATAATTCCTGATCTGCTTTGTACACATTTTTGCCAAAAAATCCGTTCCACGAGCCGATCCAGCCCGGATCGTTTTCATCATCCCGTTTATCCTTCCAACCGCCATCAGCAGCTCGTGGCCAGGTTGTCGGATCATCACTACGAGCGATTTCTTTTTTAGGGTGATCCGGATTTAAGAATCCCGGCACTGGTTGAAGACTCCACGGGTCACCAGCCGGGCTGCTGCGAGAAGTGGAGACTTCAGCGATACTAATTTTTGAACCATCTTCGCCGATGACTTCACCTCCCAACCAGATCGAAACAAACCAGATGTAGGTCCGATTGGTATTTTTAGGCCACTCAAATCCCCATTGCCCTGGTTCGCTTCCTTCATTGCCGTTAACGCCAAAATTATGAATTGTCACTCGCACGTTATTCCCATCAAGATTGGATCGTCGGCGAAAATTTGGATCAGCTCGGTTATCCGAAGGAACGTAATTATTTGTCTGTGCCTGTGCCAAAACAGCCAAAAACATCACAGCCGTACCAAGATAAATAAATAATTTCTTCACTATTGAAAAAAGTCTGCTTGTACGAGTCATAATATTTTACCTGATTTTAAATTAATTAAAACTGATTCGAGTGCCAATTTGTATTCGACGCGGTTCTGAATAGTACGAAGGATTATCAAACCAGGTCGCATCTGCTTGTGCTGCTTGAGCCAAAAGCAATAATGTGTAATCCGGTCTGCCTGTATCGCCATAAACAACCATTGGATTTTCACCATCAAAGAGATTGAATATTTTCAGAAATAGTTGAATATTGTACTTTTCATAGACAAAATTTTTATAGGCTGTAAAATCGACGGTAAAAAGATTCGGCTTGTTGCGGCTGTTATTTGGCAACCCAGCCAGGATGCTCTGACCGGTCCGGGTGGCTGTTACAGAAACTGGTGTGTAAGGTTGACCGGTGGAGAAACGTGAAATCAAACTGCTGCCCCAGCTTTTTCCCCCAACAAATAGATTGGCATTTAAAGAATGACGTTGATCCCAATCCAGTGGTGTCAATATTTTGGTAGGTTCTGCCCCGCCCTGTTGTGAATAGAATTCTTGTTCTGGATTGGAATTTGTTCCTTCGACAATTTGGTAAGTATAATCAACGGTAAAGGCATAATTTTGGGTGAATTTTTTATCCAGCGATAAGGTAATGCCTCGCACATTGGCAAAATCACGATTGTTGTAAACCACATAAGATACGCCGCTCAAGGTGGTGGTTTTAATTGGGCTTGTGGAAATCCAATTTCTGATATCGCGATAAAAACCCGTAAGGTCAATAACCAGCTCATCAGTGAACTGCTGCTTCAAACCCAGCTCATACATAGTATTGCGCTCTGGTTTCAAATCAGGATTACCATACGGTCCATACGTACCAGATGATTTGGAAAGCTTGATCTGATCGCCAATATATAACCTATAGTATTCTGGCACCTGCTGAAAAATCCCGTAGGAAAAATGAATGACGCCGCGCTCCGTAATCGGATAAGCGACACCAAGCCGAGGGCTAAGCTGCGTTTTAGCAGCTGTATTATTGTACCAGAAGCGTTCCCTTTCGGCTACGGTCATCTCATTGTCAGTAGTTCGTTCAGAAAGATCAACGACACCATTGCCATTGGTATCGTGATAAATATTTTGCAGTTTGAAAGGATTAAAGATATTGGGGTCTTCAGGATCTTTGGGCACGTGTCCATTCGCATCAAAATAGTCATAACGCAGACCAAGATTAATAATAAGACTTTCATATTCTATCTTGTCCTGAAAATAACCGGCAAATTTAAATGGTTTACGGGTGAACTCGTTATGGGTGAATGTCGAAATATCATCGATGTATGGGACGAACGGGTCTTTTTGGATGCCGAATTCGTCCACTTCAGGGATTAAAGTAATATCACTATAAAAAACTTCATCAAATTGAAACTCCACCCCAGTTTTGATTTGATGGCGTTTTGCGATCTGGCTGGTCAAATCCCATTTGCCAATCCGGCTCAAGCTATTTCGTTCAAACCAGCCTAAATTTGTGCCTGCTTTGGCAAACTGCTGTGAGCCGGTATTCAACGAATCAGGATGCACATAGCGTGAATCTTGATAAGTGTCATACAGCTTTGAGATGAGATCATTATATTTATGAGCTATCGTCAACTCAGTAAAAGTTGTTTTTCCTAACAAATAGGTTAATTTGGAGATGATGCTCAATCCTTTTTCATCATCGCCTTTGTCGCCCTTCGGATTTAATTTAAAGAAATGATTATAATAGCGTCTGTGCTCTAAACTGCCCAGCGCATCGATTCTGAATTTTAGCGTGCTAGCAATTTGCCATTCCAGCGAAGCTTGTCCGCTCCAGCGATCACTAGAATTCATTGCTACAGCGCTACTGTCACCAAAAGCGGCGACCGTATCGCCATCGACTACTGTCGTCCTTCCTTGCGGGCGATAAGCGTATGGACCGTAAAGCCAGCCATCATTGTACCATTTTCGGCCGGTAAGAAAAAAAGAGACTTTGTTACTAATAAGGGGACCGCTCAAGGTACCTTGAAAATTGTAAATCGCTGCTGGATTTAGGTCATCAATATTCCAAAAGATATTCTTTCGATCACAAATATAATCACCTGTCCAGGCTTCGAAATTACCCTGCCACCTGCTGCCACCAGTCTTGGTGACCACATTGATAACGCCACTCATGGCATTGCCATATTCCGCATTAAAAGTGCCACTAATTACCTGTAATTCTTGAATGGATTCGTTTTCAATCTCCAGCGCCTGCGAGCGGGAAAAATCATCCGTGATGCTAATACCATTGACTAAGTAAGAAACTTCTGTTGACCGGCCACCGCGAATGTGAATTGCACCGCCTGCATCCCGGCTGATGCCAGCTTGAATATTCAACAAATCCCCTAATTCCTGCACCGGCATTTTTTTAATGTCCTCAGCTTGGACACGTGCTTCCACTGAGGTCAAATCTTTCCGAATCATCGGCGCTTCAGCAACAATGGTCACCTCTTCGCCTTCGATGACTTCCGTCTTTAAAGCAAAATTGGTGGTTGTTGTCAGATCAGTCAAAACTTGGACATTTTGTATAGACATTCTTTGGTAACCAATAAAAACGGCTTTGACAGTATAATTTCCCGGTGGAACCCGGATAATAACATATTTCCCATCTAAATCGGTGGCTGCTCCTAACGATGTTCCCTCAATAAGAATATTGGCTCCGGGCAAAGGTTGTTGCGTGTCAGCATCTATTACCGTACCGATGATTTTACCCCAATTCTGCGCCATTGAATTCATGCTGAAACACAAACAGATTAACATGGTAATGGTAACTATTAGCTTGCTTTTCATAACAGCGGTACCTTTAGCTAGTTAATTTTTACTAATGTCAGTTTATCGGGGAACGACGCGACTGTCATCGTGCTGCGAAATTCCTTTATTTTTGATTCACGAATCCGCTGCCACCAGATAGCTCTCACCGCTTCCTCGACTTCTAATTTTGCTTGTTGAAAGGTGCGAAGCTGCGAGGGAATTTGGTCAGTGCATTTTAGAAAAACTTTATAAGCATTCATTTCCTTCGGTCCTGACCACTCGCCTATTTTCATTGCTAAAATTTCTTTTGCCCACTGGCCTAAATCTTTTGCTTCTAAAAATCCAAGATCACCGCCCTTAGCAGCGCTCTCTCGGTTCACTGAATATTGTTGGGCTAAATATGAAAAAGAAATGCCTTTTTTGAGCTGTGAAGAAATCAATTCAATATTTTCTTCGCTCGATAAAACTATCTCTTGGAGTCTCACTTTTGCTGGCTCGGCAAATAACGCCCGATCTTCTTCGAAATAGGCACGCAGGGAATCATCGGGAATAGTGAAATTATCGTACAGCGTTTTTTCTATTCGCTCTAATAGATAATTTGCAAAATCACTCTCGACATTTTTTTTATATTCTTCAGTGCTGTGCAGATTTGTTTTTTTTGCTTGCTCCAGCATTTCAGCTCGAACAACTAAACCAGCGATAAAATCTTCGAGATTCTCTTTATTTCTGATCCAGTTTTGCTGCTTAAGTGAAGTGTGTTGTGCAAATTCACGAAAATTTTCAACCGACCATTTTCCCAGCCGGGAAGTAAGCAATTCCTCGTTTTCAAAATTCTGAAATGACAGAGCAAAAATATCCTTCTCCAGCGTGAACGTATTATTTGTCCTTGTTTTTAATTGATTGAATAATTTTTCCACTGCAACATCATTGAACGTTATCTTTAATTCTTTGCGCATGGAATCGACATATTGTTGAGTCAGCTTGTTCGTTTTACGTTGCTCCCAATAGGCAGCCAATTTTGGTCGATGTTTAGCAAATTCGGCTTCAGTGACCAGAGGATTGCCAAAACGATCATCAACTCGGATAATACTGTAACCATCAACAGTGCGAACTGGCTGGGAAATTTCACCAATTTTTAATGAGAATGCTGCCTGTTCAAAGGCCGGATCCATTTCATCAACGGTGAAATAGCCTAACGAGCCGCCGGATTCTTTTAAAACTGGATCGTTAAAACAGGTTCGAGCGACATCCTCGAAGGAGCCGCCATGCGTTAATATATCATAAAGTGAATCGGCTTGGTGCTTGTTAGGAGAATAAATATGGCGGGCTTTGATTTTGGTATTTAAATTTACGAATAGTTGTTTTAGTTCGTCATCGCTAACTTTTATTTTAGCTTTAATGAAACGCTGGTGATAGGCATTTAATAATTCTTGAATTTTAATTCGTTCCAACTCTTTGATTCCGACCTCGTCAGTATCAAAGTGCCATTTGCGAGCCTGGCAGATTAGAATCTCTTCATCGACCATATTGTGCAAAAGACTTCGCCGTGCCAAGCCATTATCAGCAGCACCTGTCTTGCGACGAAATTCTTTGAAGCGGTGCACAAAATATTCTCGGCCTATTGATTTTTTATCGATTATGGCTAAAGTATGTGGATCAGCTTTGAGATTTTTTGTGTCACATTGTAAGG
>CAZNDR010000209.1:0-7399 GCA_964571835.1 uncultured Cytophagia bacterium
GAATGTTCGTGGTCATAGATTCTTCGTCGCTACGCTCCTCAGAATGACACATTCTGATGAACGATAATGCTATGCCATACATTATTGAGCGGATACTAATTTGTTATTGCCAGGAAATTATTTTCATTTTAGACTTTTAGGATTCAAGCTATTTTTAATTTGGAGCTTGGACAAGAGTTTCCTAAAACAAAAATGTTGGTTAATGTGGAAATTAATTATAACAGTATCATTGGCATGAAAATCTGGTAATTAATCAGACAAGATGATTGCTAAACTTATTAATTCTACTGCGAGGCTGGCTTGCGGTAATGGATTGATTTTGCCCTGACTGCCTGATTAAAGCCAAAAGTCAATTCTTCAATTTATCAATAACAAATTGAGAGGAGCTGAGCTTGGTCAGCCGCAGAGCACGCTGCCGCCATTGACGTTTAAAATTTCGCCGGTTATGTGCCTGGCGTATCCGGAAGCGAGAAACACGACCGCCGGCGCAATATCTTCGGGTTGAGCGATTTTTCCTAAAGGTATGGTCGCGATGACTTCGTGGCGGTAGGCACCCTGCAAGACGTCTTTTGACAGGTCCGTGTCCACCCATCCGGGGGCTACCGAATTAATCCGTATTTTTCGTTGAGCTAATTCGGCCGCCAGAGATTTAGTCAGAGAGATGACACCGCCTTTGCTGGCAGCGTAATGAGAATAATTGGCCTCACCTCGTTGACCAGCAGTACTGGAAATTAAAACTATTGCGCCACCTTCTTTTTTGGGAAAAAAGGGCAAGGCATCTCGGATTAGGAAAAAAAGAGAAGTCATATTAATTTGAAAGGTACGATTAATCTCCTCGGCTGAGATTTTATCAATCTCCCCGCGTTCCCAAATTCCGTGATTAAGAACTAAAACATCGATCTTGCGGTAAATTTCCACCGTTTCAGCTATCAATTTTTTGCAGCCTATTTCCTGAGCAAGGTCAGCTTGAATGAGCGAATGTTCGGTCGCTAATTCTTTGCTCACCTCAGTTGCCGCCTTATGATTTTTGTGAAAATGAATCGCCACTTTGCAGCCTAATTCAGAAAACATCAGAGCGCACGCTCTGCCAATCCCTCGCGAAGCGCCCGTGATCAGCACTATTTTGCCAGCCAAATCTGCTACTAAATTCATCTGCTTTATTTCCTCAGTCGTTGGTAATCGGTTTAATTCAATTCATGATACGGATTTCTATCCATTAAATCAATGATTTTTTTAGTTGAGCTTGTTGCCATTTTATCCGACAGGAACAATTAAAAAAAAATCATGTAAAAATGGGTAACAAATAAATGGTTTGCTCAAAAATAAGAGATTCGTCATGAATTTTCCATCTCGCTTTAAAGCTTATTTAGTAACCAAAGAAAAAAATGGCGCTGTCTCGGCAGCCATTGTAAAGAGGACTTTTGCTGAGTTGCCGGCTGGAGATGTCATCATCAAGGTTGCCTTTTCGTCATTAAATTACAAAGACGCTCTATCTGCAACTGGCAATGCCGGGGTAACCAAAAATTATCCTCATGTTCCGGGAATAGATGCCTCAGGTACGATTTTTTACAGCCAAAGCGAACAATTCAAAGTCGGCGAGCCAGTCATTGTAACCGGCTATGATCTTGGCGCTAATACCGATGGTGGTTATTCCGAATTCGTCCGAGTGCCTTCGTCATGGATCGTCCCTTTGCCGCCGCAGCTTTCGCTAAAAGAAAGCATGATTCTGGGCACGGCCGGTTTCACCGCTGCCATCAGCGTCCAGACTCTGTTGGATAATGGTTTGACTCCAGAACAGGGAGAAGTCGTGGTGACCGGAGCTAGCGGCGGTGTAGGCTGTCTGGCGGTAGCAATTTTGGCGCGGGAAAAATTTTCCGTCGTCGCTAGCACAAACAAAAAAGAAGCGTTTGATTTTCTGAGAAAATTGGGCGCGAGCAGAATTGTCGATCGCTCCGAATTTGCTGATCAGCCGGATCGACCATTATTAAAAGCTGTTTGGGCTGGAGGAGTTGATACTGTCGGAGGCACTACCCTATCCACGTTAATCAAATCGACCAGACAACATGGCTGCGTGGCTACTTGCGGAGTGGTTGGCGGAGCGAAGCTTGATTTGACAGTTTTCCCATTTATTTTACGCGGCGTGCGTCTTTTGGGCATTGATTCTGCTCAATGGCCTAAAATACTTCGCCTCAACGCCTGGCAAAAATTAGCCCGACAATGGAAACCAGATCATCTGGAAAATATCGCTCATTTGATTCGACTGGAGGAAGTGGATAAAAATATTGCCGACATTTTAAAAGGGAAAATTCAAGGACGTGTAGTCATTGAAATGAACGAGTGAAAGGAGCTGCTTCAACCAGTCGCTGCACGATTGGGCAATATTCGACCGTTACTATTTTGTTTGACGGAATAATTCAGCAGCTCGTTGGGCCTGTTCTTTGTTTTGCTGTGAAAGAAAATAGTTGATCCAATCGGATAATATTTTTTTCTGCCTCGCCAATTCCCGATTGGTGCGGAGATGGAGGGCATCCATCTCGGCAATGATGTTTTCCGATCTCTGCCAATCTTTTGCCACAAACAGATGCTCCAGCGCTTTGGTGAAAACAACCAGACAATTATTTTTAAAATCCCGATTATCGGGATAGCGATAATACCCATCAGCAATCACTTCAAAAGCCTGATAATATTGTTCTTGGTCATAAAGCTGTTTTCCCCACTGATAATAAAGATGCTGTTCAAATTTTGCATTGGAACGAGAATCCTGATTGAATAATTGCGCCAACTCGACATATTGATAAGCTTTCTCATACTCTTTTTTTTCACTGGTCATGAGCGCTAAGTTGTAACAAATC
Organism: uncultured Cytophagia bacterium; assembly: GCA_964571835.1. Taxonomy (GTDB): domain Bacteria; phylum Zhuqueibacterota; class Zhuqueibacteria; order Thermofontimicrobiales; family Thermofontimicrobiaceae; genus CAZNDR01. The sequence goes on from CAZNDR010000209.1 coordinate 2,853, forward strand.
AACCCCAGGAGTTCAGTATTATTGATCTCTCTGCCTTTTGAATTTTCATAATAATAAAGCCTGTCCAGGCCGATTTTTAGCACTTGCTGTTCCGGATAATATTGCGCCAAATATTTGGAATAGCTGCGCAGATTCTTCATGATATTGAAACCCATGGAGGTGGTGTTTTCTACCATCACCCGTTCGGTGATATTAGTAAAAATGGTATAAACGTGAGTTGGCGTTTCGAAAGCATTAGTCGTTAAGCCCAACTCATCACAGGTTAAATTGTACAGCACAGTCGCTGCGACGCAGTTGAATTCTTTTTTATCTATTATGTCAAATAACGTGGTAGCTTTTTCTTCGTATTCTCTCAGCCAGACAGCATGAAAATAGAGAAAGAGCTTTTCCGCTGAAGCGATCTTTTCGTAGCTGATTATATTTTTTGCCTTAATATCTTGGAGCAAAATATCAAACCACTCCAGTCCGCGATCAAGCTGCCGTTGCGAATCGGCTCCAGAAATGACCAACGCCGCTTCGACTCGACTGAAAAAATCCAACTGCCCGTCTTCAATATCTGAGAGTAATTTTTGGCTGAGCGTTTGCGCCCGAACGTGGCTTAACCAGAGAAAGAGAAAAAGCAAAATAAGTCTGCGGTTGATGATCCACATAATTGCTATCTCAATAGCAAAAGCAGCAACGGGCTTTTCCCATTGCTCGGTATTTCGGAAATCCCATTATTATCAAGCGATCTCACCAGCTCTAACTGATTGGCGATGAACCTGAGAAAAGTCGTGTTTTCAAATTTTTTCTATAATACGCTTTTTGCTGATATTTTGTTCATGAGCGAAAAGATATTTTGACAGATCATTTCCGAGGGAAATGAGCTTGGTTGCCACGAGTCATTCTTTGTGAATGGCTGAGCGCTAGCATCGTTTTGAGCACTCCTGTCGCTATTCAAAATCGCTATAAATTTGTCCTTTACCAATAGGTCAGGAGAAATTGTGCAAACATAAGACCACTATTAGTGGTCAGGCTGACCAGCCATTTGATTGAGCGCTTTGTGGCATAACTTTTCCAATCGTTATCTTTATTAGCCAATCATATTTTTTTTCTGAAACTGTCTCAATTTGTCAGATCGATTTTCAGAAAGGTTATTTTTCTTTGCTGGCGTCAACTATTGTGGTGTAAATATCGAAGCTCGGTGGATTGAGCAAATATCTTTTCACGGCGCAGAGGTCGGCGCTTCGGATAACAGCATCTTTATATTGCTCGGGAAAGTCCGGTGGTAGCTGAATTTCCAGCGCAATAGTTTCAATGCCTCGGCCAGAAGCGTTTGGAATCATCTTTTGAATTATTTTAATTTTATCGGCAGCGATCGCTCGTTGTTGGCAAAAGCTCAGCACATAAATCCCCGCACAGGTGCCAATGGAGGCTAAAAAATAATCGAAGGGGGCAGGCGCTGAGTTTTCGCCGCCGCCGTAAATTGGCTGATCGGTCTTGATGACAAAACCATTAAAATTAGCGTTAACTTTTTTCCCTCCCGGGAAGGTAATTTCCATATCCATAATTTCATTCCTTTTTTTTAGATATAATTTTAGCGGAAGCATCGGGTAAAATATCTTATCACGAAACAATTTTATTCCCATTTAAGTCTAACGGTATAAATAAAATTGCTTTAGCTATTTGATTCAGCAGCAGCCGAAAAGGTTCAGCGAAAAAATCAAGCCTCTAACCACCTATTTTTGATTGAGGTGTCGAAACTTCCAGGCTCAGATTTTGCTATTTCATGACTAATATTTAGCCAGAGAAGGAAAAGAGAAAAGACAGTGATTATTGCGCCCCTCGGGTTACGATGGTAAACAGCACTAACTCTGCCGAGGAAATAATGGGAAGCGTTTTGCTCTTGGCGCAGGTGAAAAAAGCGAAAGATTCGGCCATTATTTCTTCCTCGCCAGCACTTATTGGCTGACGAAAATATTGTTTTTCTTTTAAAGTGCAAAAAAAAACCAGAACTCAATCCGTCAAAATTTCAATAATCGACCAAGGTACGACATGAAAATTTTTTCATTCCTATTTTTGATACCATTGTTCTTTTTCTGGACAAGTTTTGCTCAGCAGGTTGATACCACTCAGATGAAACCGGATTCGGCCTATTCAAAAAATCAGCCGCTAAAATCGTTAGTAATAAAAAATAAGCCAGGCTATCGAGAGCCTTCCCTGCCGCCTTTGTCCATTTTGAGTGAAAAAAAGCAAAGCTTGCATTTTGATGTTCGCAGTCAATACAGCAAAGCTCATCCCGAAGAATCAACTAATTTTGACGCGCTTAATAAACCTGGCAGCCATTTGCACGATATTCCCCAGCGGGAAATGATATTCAAGCCCAACCTTCCTTTTGCGCCGCTTGAAGTGCCCCAAAAACCGTTCTACAATCCATTGCCGTTGCGGGAGTATGTTATTCCTACACGGCAGGAAATCGATCTGCTGGAAATTTTATGGGCAAAAGAAGATGTGATGGACACAACTATTTATTCTTGTTTGGATACGACAATAAAAATGACTTTCATGGATCTGAAACAGATCTTGGATGGCATGGTACAAAAGGGCTTGGTGAGTCGAAGAATTGTCTCACCAAGAAATGAATTTAATTTGTTTGGCTGGTTGATCGAAATGAGTCCAACGAACGTGCGCAACCGAATTTACGAATACCACAGCAATGTCGATCGGGAATTGATGAGAAAATTTGTCGATGCCAATGCTTTTTTATATTCCGAAGATGAATCGATCGTTAACCTGAAACAATTGCGCGCCGCACAAAAGGACAGCACTTTATTGAGGGATTTGAATCGTAAATTGAATCAGCCAAATAAGTGATTCATTTTATAGAAAAAGCTTTCTCAAGAAAAATTTCAAATTCTGAAAGCTCAATGCCAAATCAATTTCAAAAGTCAAATGTCAAATTCTGAGGCAATTTTTTGTTATAAAAATCAACAGCGCATTTCCGCCTGTGTTGGCAATTGAGTATGGAAATTTCGATTTTAATTAGAATTTGGCAGGTGGCTTTTGCTAGATTTTTAATATGTTTCATCAATCACTCATAGCGGAGACTTTCCACCGGATCTAATTTTGCTGCCTTTCTTGCTGGGAAAACGCCAGCAATAATACCAATCGCTCCCAAAATAAAACTGACCGTCAAAAGCACAATTCCAGAAATTTGCGGTGATCCGAGATAAGCCAGGCTTTCATTGTCAGCTGGAATGGCTTTTTTGGCTAACAATACCAATAGCGAAGAGATCAGCACACCCAGTCCGCCGCCGACAATAGCGATCAGTGACGACTCAAAGACAAACTGAGCAAGGATGTGTCTGCTTTTGGCGCCGATAGCTATTTTAATGCCGATCTCCCTGGTGCGTTCTTTGACCACGACGTACATGATATTAGCAACGCCAACTCCAGCCACTAAAAGAGTCAGCGCTCCGATAACGCCGAGAAAAATTTCAATGCCAGTGAATACTTTGCTCATCTCTTGAATGTTAGTTACAAAATCCCACGTGCCTAAGGCATTATCATCATTGGCATCAAAGCGATGTTTTCTGCCTAACACGCGATAGATTTCTGACTTCACCAGCGTGTTATCAGTAATTTTATTGGGACGTACGGTAATCATTCTTAAATACGTATGATGGTAAATCGATTCAAAGGTCGAAAAGGGAATGATAGCGCGTCGGTCATCGGGGCCATTACTCATGCCCATCTGGGTTTTCTTCTGCATCACGCCAACAACGGTGAAGGGCACGCCATCCATAGTGACAACTTTGCCAATGGGATTTTCGTCACCGAACAATTCTCGAGTAATTATTGAGCCTAAAAAAATCGAGCGCCGCTTTTCACTCTCATCTAAATCATCCAAAAATCTGCCACCGCTTTTGGGATACATGGTACGCAGGAATTCAAAATTTGGCATTACGCCTTCGCAGTAAGTCGAGGCGGTTTTGTCATTAAATTTAAGCCGCACGCCCCATTGACCATAACTGGGCGAAACCTCCTGAATTTGCGGAATGCTTTGTGCCAACACCGTGGCATCTTCGGTAGTGAAACGAATACGACGTCCTTCCGGCAGCCCCTGATATTTTATGCTGGTCTGCCCGCCATAGACATGAATAATCATGTTTCCAGCATTCGTCATATTGGTGACGATACGATATTTGAAACCTCTGCCGAAAGCCATCAATAAAACAATGGCAATGGTACCCCAAATGATGGCAAAGGTCGTCAGAAAAACCCGCGTTTTATTCACCTTTAAGTCGTGCAAAAAATCACTGAAAAGCATCCAAAAAGGCATGTCGTTTTCCCTTTGTGCTGTTTATGGTGAAGTTGGATATTTTTTTGTAACCGATTACAGGCATCATGCTAAGCCGCAAAACCGCAAAGATAACGCAAAGAAAATAAAATTAATTCTTCAAAATCGAAGTGATACAAATTTTCTTTTAAAGGGATAATTTGGATTAGAATTTAGAAATAGATATTCATTTTGGGAATACGTAATAAAATCCTGACGGATTAATTCC